>NZ_JBFUMO010000007.1:0-38980 GCF_054049355.1 Roseateles sp. P5_E11
GTCGCTGGGTCCGCGCTCCGGCATGGAGCTGCTGGCCGAGCTGCAGCGCCGCCACCTGTCCGTGCGGCCCCTGGTGCTGACCATGTCGGCCCAGCCCCGCCACGTCGGCATGGCCCTCAAGCTGGGCGCCTGCGGCTATGTGCTGAAGGGCTCGCCATCGGAGGAACTGCTGCAGGCCATCGAGGCGCTGCGCAGCGGCCGCCGCCATCTCGGCCAGGGCGTGGGCGAACTCGCCGCGCGGGCGCTGGCTGAAGGCACGGGCGACGACCCCTTCGCCGCGCTGTCGGTGCGCGAACGCCAGGTCGTCACCATGGTCGTCGATGGCCATTCCAGCAGCGAGATCGGCACCGCCCTGCATTTGTCGCCCAAGACGGTGGACAGCTACCGCAGCCGGCTGATGGCCAAGCTCGGCGCGTCCGATGTGACGGCCCTGGTCAAGCTGGCAATACGTCACGGTCTGATCAGCAACGACGCCTGAGCGGCGCGGACCTGAGCGCCCCGGCAACCGGCATCAAGAACTCCCGGCAGCGCCGCCGGGTGGGGGCGCCTAGATTGACAGTCACCGGCCCTCGGTCGGCGAAAGTCCCAGATGCCCGTCCCCCAAAGCTCAGAGGCCCTCCATGCGGGCGCATGAACTCCCCGCCGACGAGGCCGAGCGCCTGCAGTGCCTGGCCGAGCTGGGCCTGAGCCAGCCGCCCACCCAGCCCGAGCCCGACGCCGTGCTCGACGGCCTGGTGCGCTGCGCCGCTCATCTGCTCGGTTATCCCATCGCGCTGATCAGCCTCGTCGGCGAGCGCCGCATGTGGTTCAAGGCCCGCTACGGCACCGAGGTGGTCGACTGCGAGCGCGAGGCCTCCTTCTGCGCCCACACCATCCTCGGCGAGACGCTGTTCGAGGTGCCCGACGCCACGACCGATCCCCGCTTCGCCACCAGCCCCTGGGTGATCGGTGCAACCCGCCTGCGCGCCTACGCCGGCCTGCCCATCCGCCTGGGCAACCTGACGCTGGGGGCCCTGTGCGTGGGCGACACCGTGCCGCGCCGCCTGGACGCCGTGCAGGCCACGCTGCTGGCCGACATTGCCAACGCGGTCGGCGCCTGGTTCGCCCACCRCCGCGAGCATGTCGACCTGCTCGCCAGCCGCACCCATCTGCAGGCCCAGGCCGAGCTGCTCGGCCGCCTCAGCAGCGAGACGCCCGGCATGCTGTTCCAGTACCGCAGCGCGCCCGGCGGCGGTGGCGAACTCGGCTTCATCAGCGGCCAGGCCGAGCACATCTTCGGCCCCATGGCGCCGCTGCAGCCTGAGGGCCTGCGCGTCTTCGCCGAGCGCGTGCACCCTGAGGACCTGCCCGGGCTGTTGCTAGGCATGCGCGAGGCCAAGGCCGGCCAGCAGGCCTGGCAGCGGCTGTTCCGCGTCTGCCTGCCCGGCGCCGAGCGGCCGGCCTGGCGCTCCGGCCGCGCCARCCCCTCGCTGCAGGCCGACGGCAGCGTGCTCTGGCATGGCTTCATCGCCGACGTCGACGAGCACATCGAGATCGAGAACCTGCGCCGCGACAAGCTCGCCGCCGAACAGGCCAGCGCCGCCAAGAGCGCTTTCCTGTCGCGCGCCAGCCATGAGCTGCGCACGCCGCTGAATGCCGTCATCGGCTTCAGCCAGTTGCTGCTGCTCAACCATGAAGAGCCCCTGACGCCGCGCCAGCAGGAGCRCATCGAATGGGTGCTGGACTCCGCCAAGCGCCTGCACCAGCTGGTCGATGGACTGCTCGACGTCGACCGCGCCGAGCCCGGCCGCCCCAGCCGCTTCGATGCGGGCTCCGGGGCCGAGGATGCCTTCACCCTGCTCTACATCGAAGACGAGCCGCTCAACACCCTGCTCGTGCAGGAAGCGCTGCGCGACCGCCCCGACTGGCGCGTGCTGCACGCTGGCGACGGCCGCGCCGGCCTGGCCCTGGCCAAGACCCAGAAACCCGAGGTCGTGTTGACCGACATCAACCTGCCTGGCCTKTCGGGCCTGGACGTCGTCCGGGAGCTGCGCGCAGACGCCGCCCTGGCCGGCACGCTGTGCATCGCGCTGTCCGCTGACGCGACGCCGGGCCAGATCGAGCGGGCCATGCAGGCCGGCTTCGACGACTACTGGACCAAGCCGCTGGACATCCTCGAGCTCGCCGGCCGCCTGGCCGATGCGCTTGCCGAGCACGGCGGCCGCTGATTCGATTGCTTCTCAGGGAGAGAACATGATGAATGCCCTCGCGACGAGCCCCAGGCCCGCCCCCCCGCCCGCCCAGCCCCGCGTGACCCGGCCCGCGGCCGCGGCCGTGGCCCGCACACCGTCCGAGCGTGCCTGCCTCATCCATCTGCTCGTCGTCGACGACGACGTGGCCGCCATCGAATACCTGGGCCAGCTGCTCAAGGGCTTCGCGCAGATCAGCTTCGCCACCAATGGCGAGGATGCGCTGCGCCTGGCCGAGCTGCATCGCCCCGACCTGGTCCTGCTCGATGTCGAGCTGCCTGGCATGGACGGCTTCGAGGTCTGCCGCCGCCTGCGCGCCACACGCGGCCTGGCCGAGCTGCCCATCATCTTCGCGACCTCGCATGTCGATCCCGGCATCGAGGCCCGTGCCCTCAGCCTCGGCGCCAACGACTTCCTGCGCAAGCCCTTCGACGACGTGCAGGTGCTGGCCCGGCTGCGCACCCAGCTGCGCGCCGCCGCCGAGCGCACAGACAAGCCCGAGGCCACCGCCCAGAGCCGCACGCGCATCCTCATCGTCGACGACGACGCCACCAGCATCCAGCTCGTGCGCAGCCTGCTGGCCGACGTCGGCGAATGCCATTTCGCGCTGAACAGCGCCCAGGCCCTCAGCCTGGTCGGCGAGCTCAAGCCCGACCTCATCCTGCTGGACATCGACCTGCCCGACAGCGACGGCTTTCACCTGTGCAAGCGGCTGCGCGCCGACGCCGCGCTGGGTCAGGTGCCCATCATGTTCCTGACCCAGTCCCACACCCTCGGCCACGAGGCCCGCGCGCTGGCTCTGGGCGGCGACGACTTCGTGCGCAAGCCCTTCAGCGCACCGGTGCTTTGCGCCCGCGTGCGCCGCCTGGTTGAGCGCAAGCGCTCGCTGGAGCGCCGCCAGGTCGACCACGACCACCGCCAGATCAGCGACGGTCGGGTCGCCGCCATCGTCCAGGCCTGCAAGGACGCCATCCTCGTCGTCGACGCGGCCGGCGGCGTCGTCATGGCCAATGCCGCCGCCTGCGCCCTGCTCAACGTGAGAGCACAGCCGCTCAGCCTGCGCCTGGATGAGCTGCTCATCATCGACGCTCTGGGCCGCCACTGCGTGCAGCGCGCCAGCGGCCAGCGCGTACCAGTCGAGGTCAGCACCTCGACCGAAGGCGAAGGCGCCGACGCGCTGACCGTGCACGTGCTGCGCGACACCCGCGAGCGCGACCGCGAGCAGGCCCTGGCGCGCCGCCAGACCGAGGCCGCCGCCACGCGCCGCGCCACCGCGTCCATGCTCTCCTACATCGCCCATGAGATCGGCAACCCGGTCAACGTCATCAAGGGTTTCGCCCAGCTGATGCAGGCCGAACGCCTGAGCGCCAGCCAGGCCGACAAGCTCGCCCACATCCTCGACGCCGTCGGCCAGCTGTCGGGGCTGCTCGGCGACGTCAGCGACGTCGCGCGCATGGAGTCGGGGCAGTTCCATGTCGAATTGCAGGATGTCGAGCTGCACACCCTGGCCGGGCAGGCCTGCGAACCGGCCGCCGCCCAGGCCGCCGCCGTCGGCATGCTGCTGAGCGCGCCGCCACCGGCACCGCCCGTGCGCGTGCGCGCCGACGCCCGCCGCCTGCGCCAATGCCTGGACAACCTGCTGTCCAACGCCATCAAGTACGCCGGCGACGGCATCTGCATCGCGGTCGAGATCGAAGCCCGCGGCCCCGAGGTCGTGCTGGCCGTGCAGGACCGCGGCTGCGGCCTCAGCGAAGACCAGCTCGCCCACCTCTACGAACCCTACAACCGCCTCGGCCGTGACGGCGGCGCCATCCCCGGCACGGGCCTGGGCCTGACGCTGACGCGCGACCTGGTGCAGGCCATGGGCGGGCGGCTGGAGGTGCGCAGCCAGCCCGGCCGCGGCTGCCGTTTCGAGATATTGCTGGCGGCCAGCCAGCCCACAGACAACCCGGATTGACTCAGCCTCGCTGCGCGGCCCCAAAATGGGCCGCGCCATGCCTTTGACCCTCCCCAGCCCTCTCCACCCCGCCGCGCCCAGCCCGCTGGCCAGCCGGCTCGACAGCCTGTTGCCGGCCCTGGCGGATGCCCGCGTGCTGCTCGTCGATGACGACCCCGGCATGATCCAGATGCTCGGCCGGCTGCTGTCGGGCTACAGCCAGCTGCGCTTCGCCACCGACGGCGCCCAGGCCCTGGCCATCGCGCGGAGCTGGCAGCCCGAGCTGGTGCTGCTGGACGCCGAGATGCCCGGCATCGACGGCTTCGAGGTCTGCCGCCAGCTCAAGGCCGACCGGCTGCTGGCCGAGGTGCCCGTCATCTTCGTCACCCAGCACACCGGCGCCAGCGTCGAGGCTGCCGTGTTCGAGCTCGGCGCGGCCGACTTCGTCGCCAAGCCCGTCGCCGGCCCGGCCCTGCGCGCCCGCGTCGCCATGCAATTGCGCCTGCATCGCACCGCCCAGCGCCTGCTGCGCCTGGCCCGCCGCGATACGCTGACCGGCCTGGCCGAACGCGCCCAGTTCGACGACGAGCTGGACCTGGAATGCCGCCGCGCCCGCCGCAGCGGACAGCCGCTGGCCCTGCTGCTGGCCGGCCTCGAAGGCCTGGCGGCCTACCGCAAGCGCCATGGCCAAGGCGCCGCCGACAACGCGCTGCGTCATGTCGCCGGCCTGGCCCAGCAGGCACTGCAGCGGCCCGGCGACCTGGTCGCGCGCCATGACGACGAAGTCTTTGCGCTGCTGCTGCCCGACACCACGGCTGCCGGCGCCGCGGCCCTGGCCGCACGCCTGCAGCAAGCACTGGCCGGAGAGGCCGAACTGACCCTGGCTATCGGCATCGGGCTGCTGGCCAGCGAAGGCGACCCGAGCGTGGCCGCCGCCGCCGCGCTGGCCGCGGCGCTCGAGGCCGGTCCGGGCCGGGTCTGCGTGTGCGCTGCGACTGCCGACGGCCACGAGCCGCCGCTCGCAACATGAAGCTGCCCGCTCCCGACAGCTGGCCCACCCAGCTGGACACGCGCCACAGCCTGTTGCTGGTCGACGACGACGCCGCCAGCGTGCAGGTGCTGGCGCGCATGCTCAGCGGCCTGGGCGAACTGCGCTTCGCGCTGTCCGGCGAGGACGGGCTGCGCCTGGCGCGTGAGAGCCCGCCCGACCTCGTCCTCGTCGACGCCGAGATGCCCGGCCTCTCGGGCTTCGAGGTCTGTGCCGCGCTGCGCGCCGACCCGCGGCTGGCCGACGTGCCCGTCATCATCATCACCGGCCACACCGAGGTCGCCGTCGAGGTGGCTGGTTTCGCGGCCGGTGCCTCCGACTTCATCCGCAAGCCGCCGGTGGCCGAGGTCGTCGTCGCGCGCGCCCGCACCCAGCTGCGCCTGAAGGCCCTGGGCGACGCGCTGCGCGCCTCGGCCCTGACCGACGGCCTGACAGGCCTGGCCAACCGCCGCCGTTTCGACCAGGACCTGCGCCTGGAATGCGAGCGCGCCCGCCGCGGCCACGAGAGCCTGGCCCTGCTGTTGATCGACGTCGACCACTTCAAGCGCTACAACGACCGCTACGGCCATGTGGCCGGCGACGCCTGCCTGCGCGAGATCGCCGCCGCCATCCGCGGCTGCATCCGCCGCCCGGCGGACCTCGCCGCGCGCTACGGCGGCGAGGAGTTCGCCGTGCTGCTGCCGCAGACCGACGCGGCCGGCGCGCGTGCCATGGCCCAGCGCATCGTCGACGCCGTGGCCGACCTGGCGCTGGCGCATGCCGATGCGACACCGAGCTGCCTCGTCAGTGTCTCGGTCGGCTGGGCCGCAGCCCGGCCGGATCTGGACGCCAGCGTCGTGCTGACACGTGGCGAGTCCCTCGTCGAAGCGGCCGACCGCGGCCTCTATGCCGCAAAGGCGGCCGGCCGCGGTCGCATCGGCGAAGCCAGCGAGGCCCATGCCCACGCTTGAGCGCCAGCCGCGGCTCGGCGGCCCACACACTGCGCCAGACCAGGACCCGACATGTCCCTGACTTCCTGTGCCCCATCCACACTGCGCCGCTGGCTCGCCGGCCTGTTGCTCGCTGCGACCACGTTCGCGGTTCCGGCTGCTCCCCTGGTCATCGCCATTGGCGACTCGACGCTGTTCGCGCCGCTGCAGCTGGCCGCGCAGGAGGGCTTCTTCGCGGCCGAGGGCCTGGACGTGCAGATCATCGGCTGCATCAACGGCCGGCGCTGCCTCAAACACCTCACCGACGGCGAGGCCCAGATCGCGACGGTGGCCGACACGCCCATGGTGTTCGCCCTGCATGCCGGCCACCGCTTCGAGATCGTCGCCACCTTCGGCACAACGCCCCGCGACACGGCACTGGTGGGGCGCACCGACCGCGGCATCCGCACGCCCGCCGATCTCGCCGGCAAGCGCATCGGCGTCGTGCGCGGCACGAGCGCCCACTACTTCACCAACGTCTTCCTGCTCGTCAATGGCGTGCCGCGCGACTCGGTCAACCTCGTCTTCATCGACCCCGATCGCGGCGCCGAGCCGCTGCTGCGCGGCGAGGTGGACGCGGCCGGCCTCTACCGCCCCGCGGGCCCCCAGGCGCTGCAGCAGCTCGGCCCCAAGGGCGTGCAGTTGTCGACACTGCGGCCCTACACCGTCATGGTCAACCTCGTTGCCCAGCCCGGGCTCAGCCAGGCCACGCTGCTGCGCATGCTCAAGGCGGCACAACGCGGCGTGGCCCTGCTCAACAACCAACCGGGCCGCGCCCACGAGCTGCTCGGGGCACGCTGGAAGGTCGGCGCCCGCAATGCCGCCGCCCAGCTTGACGGTTATGAGTTCCACCTCGGCCTCGACCAGAACCTGCTGTCGACACTGGAGGCCGAGTCGCGCTGGGCGGTGCGCGAAGGCCTGGTGGAGAACAAGGCCGTGCCGGACTATCTCGAGCTGATGCGCGTCGAGCCGCTGCGCGCGCTGGATCCGCGCTCGATGACGATAGTCAAGTAATGATGGTGCCCCTCGACCGCCCCCGCCTCGCTGAACGCGGGCGTGTCCAGTCGGTCCCCCTGGGGGACGGCGATGCATGCGGCGTCGAGCCGCATGCACATCGCCAGAGCGGGCCGGCTAGGGAACGGCCCGGCGCTCGGCCCGCCGAACCCAAATATCCGCGGAGTCATTGATGCGCCTGCGCCCCGCCCTGATGACCTGTGTGATCGCGGCGCTGCTGGTCGTCGGCACGCGGCTGACGAGCATCGCCATCGAGCGCGAAGCCTCCGAGCGCAATGACGCGCAGCGCACGACGGTCGAGGTCATTGCGCGCGACGCCGCCGGCCTGCTGGTGCTGACCCAGGACTACGGCCTGTACCACAGCGAACGCGCCGCCCGGCAGTGGAACCTCGTGCACCAGCGCCTGAGCCAGGCGCTGGCCAACTACGCCGGCGCGGACGCGGCCAGCGCCGAGCAGGTCGGCGACCTGCAGGACACGGCCCGCGGCCTGCCGCAGGTCTTCGCCGCGCTGCGCCAGGCCTCGCAGTCGGCAGCCGTCGATGCCGATGGTGTCGCCCGCCGCGAGATGCTGACCGACCAGCTGGTCAACGAAACGCGCCGCGTCAGCGACGGCGCCTTCGAGCTGTCGCGCGACCTCGTCGAGTCGCGCCGCCGCGACGCCGTGCGCCAGCGCTGGCTGGCGGTCGCCACGCAGGCCACGCTGCTGACGCTGACGCTGCTGCTAGCCGGCCTGCTGCTCAAGCGCGTGCTCGCGCCCATCGACAAGCTGCGCAGCGTGGCCAAGGCCGTCGAAGGCGGTGACCTGGCTGCCCGCAGCGGCCTGCAGAGCAAGGACGAGCTCGGCCAGCTGTCGCAGGCCCTGGACGCCATGACGGCCGCCCTGCAGCAGCGCGACACGGCCCTGCGCGACAGCAACCGCCAGCTTGCACGCAACGAGGCCTTTCTGGAGCGCGCCGGCCAGATGGCGGGCGTCGGCGGCTGGGAGCTGGATGTGGACAGCGGCCGGCTGAGCTGGACGGGCCAGACCCACGCCATCCACCAGTTGCCGGACGGCACCGAGCCGGACAGCGAGGCGGTCTTGCGCGGCTTCATGACCGACTCCGAGCAGAAGCTGCGCCAGGCCATGGCCACGGCCGCTCGCACCGGCGAGGGCTGGGACCTGGAGCTGGAGCTGCTGGCCCCGGACGGTCGGCT
Organism: Roseateles sp. P5_E11; assembly: GCF_054049355.1. Classification (NCBI taxonomy): domain Bacteria; kingdom Pseudomonadati; phylum Pseudomonadota; class Betaproteobacteria; order Burkholderiales; family Sphaerotilaceae; genus Roseateles; species Roseateles sp. P5_E11. The sequence goes on from NZ_JBFUMO010000007.1 coordinate 8,389, forward strand.
GCGCTGGCTGCATTCCGTCGGCGCCACCGAACGAGAAGAAGGCCGCGAGGCCGGCCGCGTCGTCCGTCTTGTCGGCGCCGTGCAGGACATCACCGAGCGCCGCGCCGATGCCGACGCCCTGCGCCGCGCGATGCAGGCGGCCGACGCGGCCAGCGCGGCCAAGAGCGACTTCCTGGCCAATATGAGCCACGAGATCCGCACGCCCATGAACGCCGTCATGGGCCTGACCTTCCTGCTCGAACGCACGCCGCTGGACGCCGCCCAGCGCGACCTGCTGGCCAAGGTCAGCAGCGCCAGCCGCTCGCTGCTGGACGTGATCAACGCGGTGCTGGACCTGTCCAAGATCGAGGCCGGCGAGATGGTCATGGAAGCCACGCCCTTCGACCCGCGCGCGCTGCTGCGCGATGTCGCCAGCCTGTTCCAGTCGCAAGCCGAGTCCAAGCGCATCGCGCTCAATCTCGAATTGGACGCAGGCCTGCCACCGCTTCTGCTCGGCGACGCGGCGCGGCTGCGCCAGGTCGTCAGCAACCTCGTCTCCAACGCCATCAAGTTCACGTCCGAGGGCGAGGTCGCCTTGAGCGCGCGCTGCGCCGACGCCGGTGCCCAGCCGCTGCAGCTCGAGATTGCCGTGCAGGACAGCGGCATTGGCATTCCGGCCGAGGCGCTGTCGCGCATCTTCACGCCCTTCACCCAGGCCGACAGCTCCACGTCGCGCCGCTACGGCGGCACGGGCCTGGGTCTGTCCATCGTCAAGCAGCTGTGCGAGCTGATGGGCGGCCAGGTCGGCGTCAGCAGCAGCCCCGGCGCCGGCACCCGCTTCATCGTGCGCCTGCCCTTCGAGCCCGCGGCCGGCCCGGGCCCGGCCATCCGCCCGCTGACGCTGCTGCTGGCCAGCGACGATGCCACCCAGCGCGACGCGCTGCAGCGCCTGTGTGCCGACCTGGGCTGGCAGGCCGAACCGCTGGACGCCGCCGCGGCGCTGATGGAGCGCCTGGGCCGCGCCGCACCCGACCTGGTGCTGCTCGACCACCGCCTGTTGCAGACCCTTCCCTTGGCCGGGCAGCGCGTCTTGCAGGAACGCCTGGCCACCCTGCCCTGCGTGTTGATGAGTCGCGGTGCCGGCGTGGGGCAGCTGCGCCTGCCAGCCGATGTGTCGGCCCTTTTCGACGCCGTACAGGCGGCGCTGGCCGCGCGCGGCACCACGCAGCCGCTGCTGGCCAGCGGCCCCAGCGCCACAGCCGTGCAGCGCCTGCCCGGCGTGCGCGTGCTGGTGGCCGACGACAGTGACATCAACCTCGAGGTGGCCCGGCGCATCCTGGAGCAGGAGGGCGCGATCGTCACGCTGGCCCAGGACGGGGCCGCCGCCGTCGCGCGGCTGCGCGCCGAGCCGAGGGGCTTCGACGCGGTGCTGATGGACGTGCAGATGCCGGTGCTCGACGGCTTGGCCGCCGCGCGCAGCATCCGCACCGAACTCGGCCTGCGCGAGCTCCCCATCCTGGCGCTGACTGCCGGCGCCCTGCTCAGCGAGCGCCAACGCGCGCTGGACGCCGGCATGAACAGCTTCATCAGCAAGCCCTTTGATCCGGCCGGCCTCGTGCAGCAGCTGCGCGAGCAGGTCGAACGCATGCAGGGCCGGCGCCTGCCGGTGGCCGCCCGCGCCGCAGAGAGCCCGGCGAGCGAGGCCTGGCCGGCGCTGGACGGCATCGACAGCGACGAGGCCAGCCAGCGCATGCAGGGCGACCTGGACTTCTTCGCCCGGCTGCTACAGCGCCTGCTCGACGAGTTCGTGGACCTGACGGCATTGGCACCCCTGGATGCCACGCAAGCCGCCGCCCGCCTGCACAAGCTGGGCGGCAGCGCCGGCTTGCTGGCGGCTGCGGCCCTGCGCCAGGCAGCCCAGCGTGGCGAAGTCCAGGCCCGCGCCGGACAGGACTTTCAGGCCGCGCTGGCCGAAGTGGCGCAGCGCCTGTCGGCACTGGCGGCGCAGGCCCGACCCTGGCTGCAAGGTCGCCAGCCCGGCCCGGCGACCGCCGCGGCCCGCCCGCTGGATGCGCAGGCGCTGGTGCGCTTGAAGCAGGCCCTGCAGGCGCATGACCTGGCCGCCCTGGACCAGTTCCAGCCCCTCGCCCCGGCACTGCGCGCGGCCTGCGGCGAGGCCGGCTTCGAGCGGCTGCGCCACGCGCTGGACCGGCTGGATTTCGAGGCGGCGCTGGCTGTTCTCAGCTCCATTGCCGACGCACCAGCTTGACGCGCTGCATCGCCGCATCGGACTGGGCCAGCGCCGCCAGAGTGCGTGCCGTCGAGACGGATTCGCAAAGCAGGGCGAAGAGCGTCTATGGCTGCAATCGATCACGCCCAGCCTGTTGCGGGGCGGTCAGCCCACCGGCAGGGCCGTCTCGTACTTGACCTCGCGCAGCACGACGTTGCTGCGTACGCTGCTCACGCCCGGCAGCTTGAAGATGTGCTGCTGCAGGAAGAGGTCATAGGCCTTCATGTCGGCCGCAACGACCTTGATGACGTAGTCGGCTTCGCCGGTGATGGCATGGCATTCGATGATCTCGCGTCGCGTGCCCACCAGGCGTTCGAACTGCTCCACCGCGCCTTCGCTGTGCCGCACCAGGCTGACATTGGCCAGCACGAGGATGGACAGGCCGATCTTCTCGCGGTCCACCAGCACGACCTGGCCGCGGATGACGCCGCGCTCCTCCATCTCCTTGACGCGCCGCCACACCGGCGTGGCCGACAGGCCCACCTTCTCGGCCAGAGCCTGGGTCGACAGGCGCGCATCAAGCTGCRACGCCTCAAGGATCTGCAGGCTGGCCCGGTCGAACTCGTTTGTTTCCATGTCAGTGGTGCCCGGCCGCCCGAAGCCACTGACGCGCCCCCTCGGGGGGCAGCCAGCAACGCGGGCGTGGGGGGCGTTTCGTTAAATAGCCTCTTTGGAGAAGAATCATCTCATTCGGCCCGCCGCAACCCGGCATTGAGGCAAGTTCTTCCGGCGTATGGAGGGAAGAATTTCCCGCCTTAGGAGATCCGATGTCCGACACCTCTGTCACGCCCAGCCTGCGCCCCTACCAGCTCAGCGACAACCTCGCCGCCAACAGCGGCGCCGTCTTCCTGACCGGCACGCAGGCCCTGGTGCGGCTGCTGCTCGCGCAGAAAGCCCAGGACGAGCGCGCCGGGCTGAAGACGGCCGGCTTCGTCTCCGGCTACCGCGGCTCGCCGCTGGGCATGGTGGACCAGCAGCTGTGGAAGGCCAAGAAGTTCCTCGAGAAGGCCCACATCGAGTTCCTGCCCGCCATCAACGAAGACCTCGCCGCGACGGCTTGCCTGGGCGTGCAGCGCGTGGCGCTGGATGCGCAGCGCACCGTCGATGGCGTGTTTGCGATGTGGTACGGCAAGGGCCCGGGCGTGGACCGCTCGGGCGATGCGCTCAAGCACGGCAACGTCTACGGCACGAGCACGCAGGGCGGCGTGCTGGTCGTCTGCGGTGACGACCATGGCTGCGTCTCCAGCAGCACGCCGCACCAGAGCGACCAGGCGCTGCAGGCCTGGAGCATGCCGCTGGTGCACCCGGCCAATGTGGCCGAGTACCTGGAGTTCGGCCTGTATGGCTGGGCGCTGTCGCGGTTCTCGGGCGCCTGGGTGGGCTTCAAGGCGATCTCGGAGGTCGTCGAGAGCGGCATGACGGTGGACCTGGACGCGGTGGCGCTGGACTTCACCCAGCCCGTCGACTACACGGCGCCGACCAATCTGCACATCCGCTCGGTCGACCTGCCCTCACTGGAGCTGGAATCGCGCCTGGCGCACAAGATCGAAGCGGTGAAGGCCTTCGCCAAGGTCAACAGCATCGACAAGCACATCGTCACCAGCCCGGCGGCAACTTTGGGCATCGTGACGGTGGGCAAGGCGCACTACGACTTCATGGAGGTACTGCGGCGCCTGGACCTCGACCCCAACGCCCTGGCCGCGGCCGGCGTGCGGGTCTACAAGGTCGGCCTCGTGTTCCCGCTGGAGCCGACGCGCATCACCGAGTTCTGTTCCAACCTGACCGACGTGCTGGTCATCGAGGAGAAGGGCCCGGTCGTCGAACGCCAGATCAAGGAGCTGCTCTACCACCTGCCCGACTTCCAGCGCCCGCGCGTCGTCGGCAAGACGGATGAACATGGCTGCGCGGTGCTGAGCGCCCTGGGCGAGCTGCGCCCCAGCCGCATCATGGGCACGGTGGCCGACTGGCTGGCGCGGCTGAACCCGGCGCTGGACCGCCGCCACCTGGTCGTCGACTTCCTGACACCGCAACTGCTGAGCAACGCCGCCGACGCGGTGCGCCGCCAGCCCTATTTCTGCTCGGGCTGCCCGCACAACACGTCCACCAAGCTGCCCGAGGGTTCGCGGGCGCTAGCGGGCATCGGCTGCCACTTCATGGCGAGCTGGATGGAGCGCGGCACGTCCGGCCTGATCCAGATGGGCGCCGAGGGCGTGGACTGGGCCGCGCAAAGCCGCTTCACGAACGAGAAGCACGTCTTCCAGAACCTGGGCGACGGCACCTACTACCACTCGGGCTACCTGGCCATCCGCCAGGCCATCGCGGCCAAGACCAACATCACCTACAAGATCCTCTACAACGACGCGGTTGCTATGACCGGCGGCCAGCCGGTGGACGGCCAGACCAGCGTGCCGCAGATCGCGCGCCAGGTGGAGGCCGAGGGGGTCAAGCGCCTCGTGGTCGTGTCCGACGAGATCGGCAAATACGACGGCCACCACGGCCTGTTCCCGGCCGGCACGAGCTTCCATGGCCGCAGCGAGCTGGATGCCGTGCAGCGCGAGCTGCGCGAGATCGAAGGCGTGACGGTACTGATCTACGACCAGACCTGCGCCGCCGAGAAGCGCCGTCGCCGCAAGAAGAAGGAATTCCCGGACCCGCCGCGCCGCATCTTCATCAACGAGGCCGTCTGCGAGGGCTGCGGCGACTGCGGGGTCGCATCGAACTGCCTGTCCGTGGTGCCGGTGGAGACCGACTGGGGCCGCAAGCGCGCCATCGAGCAGAGCAGCTGCAACAAGGACTTCTCCTGCGTGAACGGCTTCTGCCCGAGCTTCGTGTCGGTGCACGAACCGGTGCTGAAGAAGAAGGCCGGCGGCAGCTACACGGCGCAAGACCTGGCGCGCGAGCTTGCCGCCATCACTCCGCCCGCACCCTGGCAGTGGACGGGCCCGTTTGATCTGCTGGTCACGGGCGTCGGCGGCACGGGCGTCGTCACCGTCGGCGCGCTGGTGTCGATGGCCGCCCACCTCGAGGGAAAACAGGCCTCGGTGCTGGACTTCATGGGCTTTGCGCAGAAGGGTGGCGCGGTGCTGAGCTTCGTGCGCGTGGCACCAACGCTGGACCTGCTGAACCAGGTGCGTATCGACACCCAGCAGGCCGACGTGCTGCTGGCCTGCGACATGGTGGTGGGCGCCTCGCCCGATGCGCTGGGCACGGTGAAGGCCGGTCGCACCGTCATCCTGGCCAACACGCATGAACTGCCCACGGCCGGCTTTGTGCGCAACCCGGATGCATCGCTGCAGGGCGACTCGCTGATCGCCAAGATGAAGTTCGCCGTCGGTGAGCACGGCGAGCTCAGCACCATCGATGCGCAGGACATCTCGCAGCGCCTGATGGGCGACACCCTGCCCAGCAACATCATCATGCTGGGCGCCTGCTGGCAGCGCGGCCTCATCCCCGTCAGCGAGGCGGCGCTGATGCGCGCCATCGAGCTGAACGGCGTCGCCGCCGAGGCCAACAAGACCGCCTTTGCGCTGGGCCGCTTGGCCATCGCTGCACCGGACGCTATTCCGAGGCTGGCCGGCGACGTCAACGTGGTGAAGCTCTTCAACTTCGACCAGCTCGACGGCCCAGACGGCCTGATCGAGCGGCGCGCCCAGTTCCTGACCGGCTACCAGGACGCCGCCTATGCCCAGCGCTACCGCGCCCTCGTCGAACGCGTGCGCATTGCCGAGTCCGCCCTCGGCAAGGGCCAACGCCTGACCCAGGCCGTGGCCCGCTACTACGCCAAGCTGCTGGCCATCAAGGACGAGTACGAAGTCGCGCGCCTGTACACCGACGGCCGCTTCGAGAAGGCGATGAAGGACCAGTTCGAGAACTGGGAGCGCCTGTCCTTCCACCTCGCCCCGCCGCTGATCTCCAGGCCCGGCGCCGACGGCCGCGCCAGGAAGATCGAGCTGGGTTCGTGGACCTTCACGGCCTTCAAGTGGTTGGCCAAGCTCAAGGGCCTGCGCGGCGGCGTGCTGGACATCTTCGGCAAGACCGAGGAGCGCCGCATGGAGCGCCAGCTCATCACCGACTACGAGAAGCTGGTCGATGAGATCCTGGCCTCACTGACGGCCGACAACCTGAACACCGCTGTCGAACTCGCCCGCCTGCCCGAGAAGATCCGCGGCTATGGGCATGTCAAGCATGCCAACGTCATTGCGGTGAAGAAGCAATGGCAGGCACTGCTGGATCGCTTCCATGGTCGCACGGTCGAGGTTGCGGTGCAGCCGGTGGCGATGCCGGTGCGGGTCAAAGGCGTGGCGGAGCTGTAGCCCTCAGCGCTCCCAGACTCCCGCGCGCCTCAGCGTGTCCACGGCGCCGAGGTCCAGCGCCCAGTTGCCCAGGCGCTTGTCGACGCGCTGCGCGGTGGCCGGGCGCACGCCGGGCAGCGGCGCACCCTCCAGGAAGGCGCCGAGGCACTCGCCGATGTAGTCGAGCCCGAGGTGGCCCAGCGTGGCCGCGCTGCCGGTGAAGCGACCGTTGATCTCGAAGGCCAGCAGCAGCCCGTCCGGCGTGCGGCCCAACTGCACATTGAAGGGGCCGCGCCAGCCCAGGTCGGCCAAGGCCGCCCCGAAGACCTGGAGCATGGGGCGCAGCTCGCCGTCCAGGGCCAGCGCCTCGACCCGCTCCGTGCGGCCGAGCTTGACTTGCGTGTGCCGCGTCGCGAAGGGCGCCAACAACCGGCCCGAGGGCGCCACGCAGCCGTCCAGGCTGAGTTTTTCCACTCCGGGTAAGGACCAGTCCAGCGGCACACCGCCCTCGCGCAGCCGCTGCCAGGCCGCCAGTTCCGGCCGGGCGCCCAGCCAGGGTTGAAAACAGTAGTCCGGCCAGGCCAGCGCGGCGCGCAGTTCGCTCTGCCCGGTGGCCAGCACGACACCGCGCGACGCGTTGCCGCGGCGCGGCTTGGCAACCAGCGGCCAGCCCCATCCAGACGCCAGCCCCGACACGGCGGCCCAACCGTCCTGATCGCACAGCGTCGGTGCGAAGGGCAGGCCGCGTGCCGTCGCGAAGGCGGCAGTGGCCCGCTTGTCGCGCAGCACCTGCGCACTCGCTGTGCTGCCCACCATGCAGCGCACCCCGGGGTTGCGCTCGGCCCATCCGGCGAGGAAGACAACGTCGTCGTCGCGACCGGGCAGGATGAGGTCGGGTGCCTCCTGCGCCACGATGGCTTCGAAGCGGGCCAGGAAGCCGGCGTTGTTGAGCTCGGGAGTGAGGTGAACGCGGTCGCACAGGAAGTTGCTGACCGCGTCGGCCTGTGAGTTGAAGCCGACCACCTCGACGCCCTCGCGCCGCCCGGCCAGCGCTTCGAGCAGGTTCTGCCCCACCAGGCTGCCGACGCTGGCGACCAGCAGGCGCGGCCTCTCATGCATGGCCGGCTGGTTCTTGCATCAGGGCAGGCACGACATGCGTGGCGAGGGCGCACCGCAGCTGATCGAGGTCTGCTTCGGTCAGGAAGCCATGCCAGGGCAGGCCGAGGCTGCGCCCGGCCAGGGCGGCCGTGACCGGCAGTTCGCCAACGACCGGGCAGGCCGCGAAGGCCGGCTGCGCCGGCAGCGGCGGGCAATACCAGCGGCGCGTCTCGATGCCCTCGCGGGCCAGGGCCGCGGCCACTGGTGCCGCGGCGACGGGCAACATCAGCACCAGGTTGGCCGGCAGCGCGTCACCGACATCGAAGCCCGTCTGCCGCGCCACGCCGGGCAGGCCGTCCAGCAGCGCGCTGTAGGCCGGCCACCGCACCCGGCGCCGCTCGCGCAGTGCGCCACGGCGTGCCCACTGGCACAGGGCCACGGCCGCCGCGTACTCCGACATCTTGGCGTTGCCCGCCACGGCGGCGGCCCGCCCGCCCTCGAACCCGAAGTTGGACAGCCGAGCCACACGCTCGGCCAGAGCGGCGTCGCGCGTGGCGACGAGGCCACCCTCGCCGATGCCGAAGGGTTTGGTCGCATGCAGGCTGAAGGCGGCGCAGGCCCGATGCCCGACGGCCTGGTTGCCGAAGGCCGCCGCGGCATCCATCAACACCGGGACGCCCGTGTCCTTGGAAAAGGCATCCCACGCGGCCGCATCCAGCGGCCGGCCGAAGGTGGCCACGGGCATCACCAGCGCCAGGCGGCGGTGGCGTGCGACCTCGCGCGCGAGCACCGGGCTGAGCTGCCAACTGCCCTCGGCGACGTCGGCGAACAGCACCCGCAGCCCCTGGCGCAGTGCAGCGGCTGCGGTGGCGGGAAAGGTGAAGGCGGGCATCAGCACCTCGCCGCCCCGCGGCAGGTCCAGCGCCGCCATCGCCAGTTCGAGGGCGGCGGTGCCACTGCTCGCCGTGCGGACATGCAGGTCCGACCCCACCGGCACGATCGACGCGACCGGCCAGTGCGCCGCGAGCGTCGCTTCCAGCTCCCGCACCAGCGGGCCGAAGTTGCCGTACTGGCGTGCGGCGTCGATGCGGCGCAGCCAGGGCATCAGCGCGTCCGCGCAGGGCAGGTCGGGAATCAGCAGCCGCATGCTCATGGCGCTGGCGCCGGGACAAGGCCGGGCACCTCGTCGTGCCCGATCTCGAAGTGCTCGGCCGGCAGGCCTGCACACCAGCGCTGCCACATGCGGCGAACGGCTCGCTCCAGGCCCCGCGCGACCGTGGCCGGCCGGCGCAGCGGCGTGGCCTGCCAGCGATCCCGCAGGCCCGCACGCAAGGCCGCCAGTGCCGGCAGGTCGCCGGCCCGGGCGGCAGCGATGGCGACGAACTCGTCGACGTCGCGCGCCACCCAGTCCTCCAGCCCGATGCGGCCCAGCACGCCGGCCGATTGGCAATGCGCCCGCCCGGGGCCGCGCAGCGTCACGACCGGCACGCCCATCGCGAGCGCATAGTTGGTCGTCGTGCCGCCACCGTAGGGCCAGCTGTCGAGCACAAGGTCCACCTCGCCGTGCAGGGCCAGGTAGTCGGCCAGCGCCACGGGCGGCCGGAACTGCAGCCGCGCCGCGGCAATGCCCTGCCGCGCGAACTCAGCCTCCAGGCGCTGCGCCTGCGCCGGCGCGGCGACGTAGCCGATCAGCAGGCGCGCATCCGGCACGGCGTGCAACACGCGGGCCCAGCCAGCGACGACCTCCGGGCCGATCTTGCGCACCGCGTTGAAGCTGCCGAAGCAGACCCGCCCCGCCGCCAGCGCCGGCAGCGGACCGACCTCCGGCAGCCGAACCAGCGGCGTGAACGTGCCCGAGCAGGGGATGCGCGCGAACTTCTCGACGTAGAAGTGCTCGTACAGGCCCGGCGGCGCATTGAAACGGTCGCACAGCGCGTAGTCCATGGCACGCAGGCCGGTCGTGTTGGGATAGCCGATCCACGTCACCTGCAGCGGCGCGGGCTTCATCGCAAAGCTCGGCAACCGGTGGCCGGCCGTGTGGCCCGATAGGTCAAACAGCACGTCGATCGCGTCGGCATGGATGCGGGCCGCCAGCGCCTCGTCGCCGAGGTCCCGCACGTCGCGCCAGACCTGGGCCAGCGGGCGCAGCCGCTCGGTGACTGCATCGCGCTTCGCACCGCCCGCGTAGACCCAGACTTCGATCTGCGTCCGGTCCAGCGCCGCCCAGACCGGCTCGATGAAGCCGGCCACGGGATGATCGTAGAGATCGCCCGAGACGAAGCCTACGCGCAGCCGCCGCGCCGGGTCGCACGGCTGCGCGAAGGCGAAGCCCGCAGCGGGCGCCGCGGCCTCGGCGCGCCGGCCGTATTCGACATGCGCGGCGAAGCTCTCCTCGGGCGCCAGGCTGCCATCGAGCGTGCCGTAGTACAGCCGGTTGCTGAACAGGGACAGGTCGCGCGGAAACTCATCGCGGCTTGCGCTGCAGTAGGCCGCAGCCTCGGCCGGGTCACCCCGGTGCGCAGCGTGCCAGGCCAGCAGGCGGCGCGCTTCCACGTTCTCGGGATCGAGTTCGAGGACGCGGCGATAGCTGTCCGGTCCGTCGGCTTCCTGCCCGGTGACCGTCAGGAAGCGGGCCAGGTTCAATTGAAACTCCACCGGCTGCGGCGCCAACGTCACCGCGCGCCGGCTGGCATCGATGGCTTCGGACATGCGCTGCGAAGCCGCCAGCGCGACGGCCAGGTTGTTGTGACGCGCCGCCTCCTGCGGTTCGTCACGCACCGCGCGGCGCGCCAGGCTCAACGCCTGCGGCAGGTCGCCTGCTTCCATCGCCGCGGCAAAAGCCTGCCAGGCCATCGTCCCGGCCGCCGTTCCGAGAATGCGCAGGTTGTCTCGGATTTCGGCATCGCCCGGTGCCAACTCGGCCGCACGGCGCAGCGCCGCCAGCGCGTCGCGATGCCGGCCAAGCTGCATATGGCCCAGGCCGAGCAACTGCCAGAGCTTGCTGTCGGAGGGGCGGTTGCGCAGCGCGGCCTGGGCGCAGTCGACGGCCAGGGCATGCTCACCGAAGTTCAGGAGCCGGATCAGCTCGATGTTGGACGCGATCGATTTGTGCCTTACCGCCATACCCGCCATTTGCGTCTGCCGTCACACCGGCTCGGCCCAACCCAGCTCCGCCATGTCCGCCACACGATGCTTGTCATCGCCCAGCATGATGAAGTCATCCAGCTGCGGCGGCTTCACCGACGTGCCGGCCAGCATCGCATGCACCTGCCCGCGGTGGTGGGTCTGGTGCCCGAAGAGATGCGCCAGCACCCGCCCCACCGGCTCGCGCGGCCCGTTCTCGATACCGGCGCCGCGGTCGAAGGCGACGATGCGCTCCTCGTCGCCCGGCTGCAAGCCTGAGCAGAACGCCACCAGCTTCTCGTCGCTTTCGTCCTGCCGCGCCGCCAGCTCGGCCGCCGTCTGCGCCGGCACATAACTGGCCCAGATGTGGYGCATGGCTGCGTCACCCTGCAGGGCGGCAAGGTAGTAATGGTCCACATTGAGGATGTGATTGGCCGTCAGCGCCAGGCTGGGGAAGAAGCTGGTGCGCGGGGCGTGGAAATCGGCATCGGACAGCGCTGCCAGCGCACCCAGCAGGCGGCGGTTGGCGAGGCGGTTGGCGCGGGCCTGAATGAGGAAGATATTCATGGCTGGCATTGTGCTCGGGCGGCCCCGCCATGGGGCTGACGGCGCGGACCGGACATGCTTCAATCGCCACGCAGGCAGCATGCCGCGCCACAAAAGAGTCAAGGCTTGCGCATCGGAGACGGCTTTACCGGGTCAGAGAAGGTCAGCACGGCTGCATGGGTGGCGGCCGCGGCCGTGCTGTCCATCGGCCTGGCTTTGACAGCGGGCGCTGTCATCTGGCAGCAGCAGCGCGCCGGCGCCGAGGCGCGCGGCCTGCAGGAACGCCAGGTTGAGCGGCTGCAGGCCGATGTCGTGAAGCGGCTGACCATGCCGGTCTATGGCCTCAAGGGCGCCCGCGGCGCGCTGGCGGCGCTGGAGGGCAAGTTCAGCCGCGCGGCCTTTGACGCCTATGTCGAGTCGCGCGACTTGCCCCGCGAGTTCCCCGGCGTGCGTGGTTTCGGCTTCATCGAGAGGGTGGCGCGCCGCGACCTGCCCGCCTTCGTCGCGGCCCGCCAGCGCGAGGGGGGCACCGAATTCCGCGTGCATGGCTCGGGCCAGGACCCGACGCTCTACGTCGTCACGCAGATTTCRCCGTTCTCGCACAACTTCTCGGCCTGGGGCATCGACTCCGGCGCTAACCCGGTGCGCCGCCAGGCCATCGAACAGGCCATCGACAGCGGCGAGGCGACTCTTTCCGGCCCCGTGCGCCTGGTGCAGGACCCGCTGAAGGGCACCGGTTTCCTGCTGCTCGTGCCGGTCTATCTGCAGGGGCATGACCCCGGCACGCCGGCCGAACGCCGCGCCGCGCTGCTCGGCCTGCTGTATGCCCCGCTGGTGGCGGGCGACCTGCTGCGCGGCGTGGCAGAGCCGGCGTCATCGCTGCTGGACCTGAAGTTGTCCGTCCGGACCACCGACGCCGAGTTTCAGCCCCTGCTGGCGACGCGCGCGGGCCAGGCGCTGGCACCGGCCGAGGCGGCCGATTACGAGCTGAGTGACGCGCCGACGGCCGATTCGTTGCGCTTCACGGTCGCCGGCCGCGAGTTCATGCTCGATACGGCGCTGACCCGCGAGGCGTCCATGCGGCTGCTGGGCCTGTCGGGCCTGGGCCTGGAACTGGGCGGTGCGCTGCTGAGCCTGCTGCTGGCCGTGACGGTCTATCTGCTGGCCGCCGGCCGCACACGCGCCGAGGAGATGGCGCGCGGCATGACCGCCGACCTGGCGCGGCTGGCCATGGTGGCCAGCCACACGACCAACGCCGTCCTGATCACCGACACCGAACGCCGCATCAACTGGGTCAACGATGGTTTCACGCGGCTCAGCGGCTTCACCAGTGCGGAAGCCGTGGGCAAGCGGCCGAGCGACTTGCTGCACTCAGAGCTGACGAACGAGGACACGGTGCACGGCATGCGCGAGGCCATGAGCGTTGGCCTGGGCTGCAAGGTGGAGCTGATACGCCGCGCCAAGGACGGCCGCGACTACTGGGTGGACGTCGAGGTCCAGCCCCTGCACGACGCCGAGGGCGCGCTGACGGGCTTCATGGTCATCGAGTCCGACATCACGGCCCGCAAGCAGCTCCAGGCCCAGGCCGACGAGGCGCGCCAGAGCCTGCAGGATCTCTATGACAACGCGCCCTGTGCCTATTACGCGCTGGACGAGAACGGGCGCTTCCTGCAGATCAACGCCCTGGGCCTGAGCTGGCTGGGCTGCACGGCCGAAGAGCTGATCGGCCAGGCCAGCCCGGCGGACTTCTTCGATGCCGAGGGCCGCCTGCTGTTCAGCCAGGCCTTCCCCCGCTTTATGCGCGAAGGGCGCATCTCGGAGCTGGAGTTCAGCGTCAAGGGCCGCCAGGGCGAAGCCCGCCGCGTCAGCCTGTCGGCCACGGCCGTCTACGACGCCAACGGCAACTACCTGCGCAGCCGCTCCGTGATGTTCGACATCAGCGAGACCCATCGCATCCGCCAGCAGTTGCACCAGTTGACGCTGGACCAGGAGGCCATGCTGGAAAGCGATCTGGTCGGCATCGTCAAGCTGCGGGACCGCGTGACCGTCTGGCGCAATCAAGCGCTGGAGCGCATGTTCGGCTACGCCGAGGGCGAACTCCTCGGTGCGCCGGTGCGCCAGCTCTACGTCGACGACACCGCTTACGAGACCCTGGGTGCGCTGGCCTATCCACAGCTCAAGGCCGGCGGTCGCTTTCGCACCCAGCTGCAGATGCGGCGCAAGGACGGCTCGTTGATCTGGGTGGACCTGGCCGGCGTCGAGCTGCCCGCCGTATCCAGCGAACGGGGTGGCGAGTCGCTGTGGATGATGGTCGACATCACGCAGAGCAAGGCCCACGAGGCGCGCATGGAGCGCGCGGCCCTGCACGACGCATTGACCGGCCTGCCCAACCGCCTGCTGCTGGGCGATCGGCTCAAGCAGGCCATTGCCGCCGCCGAGCGCAGCGGCCATGTCTTTGCGCTGGCTTATCTCGACCTGAACGGCTTCAAGCAGATCAATGACAGCCATGGCCACGACGCCGGCGACGAAGTGCTCAAGGCCGTGGCCGCCCGCCTGCACACCGGCCTGCGCGCCAGCGACACGGTGGCCCGCCTGGGTGGCGACGAATTCGTCGTGCTGCTGACGCCGACCCTGGTGCCGGCCGACGCCGAACCGGTGCTGAACCGGCTGCTGGACGCTCTGTCCCAGCCGATCACGCTGGGCTCGGGCGAGCAGGTGGCCGTGGGCAGCAGCCTGGGCCTGGCCCACTTCCCGGTGGATGGCCAGACGGCGGATGCGCTGATGCGCTTCGCCGACGAGGCCATGTTCGCCAACAAGCGCGCCGGCCGCGCTCGCGCACGCACAAGTTAGCAAACGTTTCCGCCGGGGCGTATTCACGCCCGGCGGGCACTGTGCGCCGATCGGTTGTAACAGCTGCCCCCGGCTTGGGGCATGATTCGCGCCCATGCTGACCCGCCGCCAAGCCCATCTCGCCCTGGCCAGCCTTGCGCTGCCGGCCACATCTGCACGCGCCCAGGAACGCCGCGCCATCGTGCTCGGCCAGTCCGTGCCGCTGACCGGCCCCGCCGCCCAGCTCGGCCTGCAGATGCAGCTCGGCGCCAAGGCCTATTTCGATGCCGTCAACACCAGCGGCGGCGTGGGCGGCCTGCCCATCGTGCTGAAGACGCTGGACGACGGCTACGAGCCCGCGCGCTGCAAGGCCAACACCGAGAAGTTCATCCAGGAGGATGTCTTCGCCTTGTTCGGCTATGTGGGCACGCCCACATCGGTGGCGGCGCTGCCGCTGGCGACGGCCGCCAAGATTCCCTTCATCGCCCCCTTCACGGGCGCCGAGGCGTTGCGCGACCCGTTCAACAAGCTGGTTTTCCACATCCGCGCGTCCTACTACGACGAGACCGAGCTGATCGTCAAACAGCTGACCCAGCTCGACCTGAAGAAGATCGCCGTCTTCCACCAGAACGACGCCTATGGCCAGGCCGGTCTGAAGGGCGTGCTTCGCGCGCTGGAAAAACGTGGCCTGCAGCCGGTGGCCGTTGCGACGGTGGAGCGCAACAGTGTCGACGTGGCGGCGGCCATCAAGACCCTCGTGCCGGCACAGGCCGAGGCGATCGTGCAGATCAGCGCGTACAAGAGCTGCGCCGCCTTCATCCGCGAGGCCCGCAAGGCAGGCTATTTCGGCCAGTTCTACAACGTGTCCTTCGTCGGCACGCAGGCCCTGGCCGATGAGCTCGGCAAGGACGCCGCCGGCATCGTCGTCTCGCAGGTCATGCCGTCGCCCTTCGGCACCGCGGTCGGCCTCGTCAACGACTACCAGCAGGCCCTGCGCAAGCTCGACGCCAAGGCCGAGCCCAACTACACGAGCATGGAAGGCTATGTCGCGGCGCGCGTCATCGTCGATGCCCTGCGCCGTTTGGGCGGCCGGCCCACCCGCGAAGCACTGATCGCCGCGCTGGAAACCTTGTCCGGCTACGAGTCACGCGGCTATCACCTGAACTTCTCGCCCACCAAGCACACCGGCTCCAGCTTCGTGGAGCTGTCGATGCTCACGGGCGACGGAAAAGTAAAACGTTGACCCCTCTGCGGGCCGAGCGCCGGGCCGCTCCCTAGCCGGCCCGCGCTGGCGATGTGCTTGCGGCTCGATGCCGCAAGCATCGCCGTCCCCTCGGGGGACCGACCAGGCTTGGCCGCGTCCAGCGGGGCAAGACTGGGCGAGGGGCACCAAGATTCAACCGCGTTCGTCTTTCGGCGAGTCCATGACGATGTAGCTGGTGATCATGCTGACCTGCGGCAGGCCGCCCAGCACGTCGGCATGGAAGCGCTTGTAGGCCGGCAGGTCGGCCACCTCCACACGCAGCAGGTATTCGAAGGCACCGGTCACGTTGTGACACTCGCGCACGACCGGGCAGTCCTTCATCGCCTGCTCGAAGCTCAGCTGCTCGTCCAGCGTGTGGCGCGACAGGCCGATGGCGACATAGGCGACGAAGCCCAGTCCCAAAAGCGTCGGGTCCAGCACCGCCCGGTAGCCCTTGATGACGCCCAGCCGCTCCAGCTCTTGCACGCGGCGCAGGCAGGCCGAGGGGCTGAGCGCGATGCGCTGGGCCAGCTCGGCATTGGTCAGGCGCCCGTCCTTGACCAGTTCGCGCAAGATCTTCTCGTCGATGGCATCCATGGCCGCAGATGATTGCACAAGACCGGCAGGCGGCACTGCAAAACGCAAGCCCATTCGACGCCGACCTGCCTAGAGTTGCGCGCCATGGAAACCACCCTCAGCACCCTGGCCGCCCTCACCGGCTTCGCCTTCGTCATGTCCATCACGCCCGGACCCAACAACCTGATGCTGCTGGCCTCGGGCACCAATTTCGGCTGGCGCCGCAGCCTGCCGCATCTGCTGGGCATCAGCTTCGGCTTCGGCGTCATGCTGGTGCTCGTCGGCCTGGGGCTGGGCGAGGTCTTCACGCGCTACCCCGGCCTGCATGAGGTGCTGAAGTGGGCAAGCCTGGCCTATCTGCTCTACCTCGCGGTCAAGATCGCCAGCGCCGCGCCACCGACCGCTCAAGGCGGCGGCCAGGGCCGGCCCATGGGCTTTGGCGCCGCGGCGCTGTTCCAGGTCGTCAACCCCAAGGCCTGGGCCATGGCGCTGACGGCCGTGACGGCCTATGGCGAACTCGGCATCGCGGCGCTGACAGCCGTCTTCGTCCTCGTCAACCTGCCCTGCTGCGGCTCATGGGCCCTGCTGGGCGAGCAGATGCGCCGCTGGTTGCACCGGCCGCGCGCGCTGCAGGCCTTCAACTGGGGTGCCGCGGCGCTGATGGTGGTGTCGGTGCTGCCGCTGCTGCGGAGCTGACGCCGCTCAGTCGGCCATCGGCTCTACGCTGACGCTCACGCCCAGTGTCGCCACGCCGCCGCCGCGCAGCACGCCGCGCAGCGGCGCCACGTCGGCATAGTCGCGGCCCCAGGCCAGCGTGACGTGGTCCAGGCCCGCAGGCACGGCATTGGTCGGATCCAGGGCCAGCCAGCCCTGCTCGGGGCACCACAGTTCAACCCAGGCATGCGAGGCATCCGCGCCGACAAGTTTGGTCACGCCCTCGGGCGGGCGTGTCAGCAGATAGCCGCTCACATAGCGCGCCGCCAGGCCCAGTGAGCGGCAGGCGGCGATGAAGACGTGGGCGAAGTCCTGGCAGACGCCGCTGCGCAGGGCCAGCGCGTCGGCGGCGCGGGTCGCCACCGTMGTGCTCTGCGGCAGATAGCGCAGGTCGGTGTGGATCTGGTGCATCAGCGACAGGCCGCCGGCGGCCAGCGTGCGGCCGGGCGAAAAGGCGCGGCGCGCATAGGCGCGCAGCGTCTCGTCGGGTGCGGCGTAGTTGGAGGCGAGCGCGAACTCGTCGGCCTCCTGCAGCGCACGGCCAGCGCGGTAGCGCAGGCCGGCCGCAACGGCCTCCCAGGCCTGGCCGCGGCCGGGCTCGGGCACCGGGCGGTCGCTGAGCTCCACCTCGAAGCGGCTGTCGACGACGAGGCGTTCATGCACGCGCGCATGGCCAAAGCTCAGGTGCTGGTTGCCCCAGGGGTCGCGGCGCAGATGCCGGGCCAGCTCGCCCGTGTCCAGCTCCAGCCCCTCGACGCCCCAGCCGTCCGGCAACGGGTCGATGTTGAGCCGCCAGTCGCTGACCTTTTGCCAGGGCGTGTGGCGCGGCGCCAGGCAGGCGGCGTGATAGGCCCATTCCACCGAGTCGTCGTAGGTGTACTCGGTGACGTGATGGACGGCGAGCCGGATGCCTGTCATTGCCAGACTCGCTGTTCTGCGCCGAGCACATGCGCGAAATAACGCTGGCTGATCAGGCTGGACAACTCGCCCGCCTGGGCCGCCGCGCGCGTCAGATGCTCGACAAGGGCCGGCCCTGACGCCGCCAGTTCGGCCAGCGGCCAGGCCTCGGGCACGGGCAGCTCGGCAGCGATGTCGGCGGCCCAGCCGGGATCGTGGCGGGCCAGCTTGGCGAAGCGGTCGCGCAGCGTGCGCGCCACCCAGGCCAGCGACCGCGGGTTGTCGGTGTCGTGCACCAGCAGATGCAGCAATGGCGGTGCCTCGCGGCGCGCCTGGAACTGGGCACGGTAGGTGATGGTCGAGTCGAACACGCCCAGCAGCAGGCCGAAGCCGTCCTCGGTCAGCGCCAAGCCATGCTCGAAGGTCTCGGCCAGCACCTCGGCATGGAAGGACAGGCGCTCGATCTGGCGGCCGATGGACAGCAGCCGCCAGCCGTCATCGCGCGTCATGCGGTCGGTCTGGGCGCCGGTGATGGCGGCCAGGTGGGTGTCGGCGCGCGCCAGCACATTGAGCACATCGGTCACCGGCGTGCCCGGACCGGGGCGGTCCAGCACAGCGCGCAGATGCTGCTCGAACTGGGCGGCTGTTTCGTGGATGAGGCGCCAGGCCTCGGGCGACAGGCGCTCGCGCAGCGCCTGGGCGCAGGACTGCAGCGCACGCAGGTTCCAGCCAACGCTGGTCTCGCCGGACGCCGGCAGCAGGGCCGTCAGGATCGCACGCTCGAAACCACGCGGGTCGTCCTCGGCCGCGGGCGCCTTGGCGCCGACAAGGCCATGGCGGCGCGCCAGCGCGTCCAGCAGCGGCAGCATGGGCGGCGGCATCGCGCCGCGCTGCACCATGACGCTGGCCTCGATGACATGACGCGCCAGCCGGGCGCTGTTCTCGGCACGCTCGGTGTAGCGGCCCAGCCAGAACAGGTTTTCGGCGGCGCGGCTGGTCACCGTCCAGTGCACGTCGCGCAGGTCGGCGGCCTGCAGCGGCTGGGCCAGCAGCGTCGTCGGGTCGACCTCGCCGTCGGTCATGACCCAGGTGTCGGCGCTCAAGCTGCCGCGCTGGATGGACAGCCAGGCATCGGCCAGCGGGTCGCGCTTGGGCGCCACGCGCGCCAGGCCGCCGGGCAGCACCTTCCAGCCGCCCTGGCCGTCGGTCATTGCGAAGACGCGCAGCACGGCCACGCGCGGCTCCAGCGCGCCGCGCGTCCAGACCGGCTGCTTGGTGGGCTTGACGCGGGCCTGCAAGGTGTAGGCGGTGGGGTCGGCGTCGATACGCTCGGCCAGCTCCCAGAGCTGCTCGTCGGTCAGTTCCGCGGCGACGATGGGCGAGAAACTGCGCGTCGTGCTGCTGGCCGAGAAGGTCGGCACGACGACAAACTCCGCCAGCCGCGGGCGCAACCTGCGCCAGGCGCTGTCCTCGCCGCACCACCAGCTCTGGATGGCTGGCAGCGTCAGGTCCTCGCCCAGCAGGCTCTCGGCCACGCCGGGCCAGAAGGCTGACAGGCCCGGGCTCYCCAGCCAGCCGGCGCCCGGCGCATTGGCGATGACGACCTCACCGGCACGCGCTGCCTGCAGCAACCCCGGCACGCCAAGGATGGAGTCGGGGCGCAGCTCCAGCGGGTCCAGCCAGGTGTCATCAACGCGGCGCAGCAGCACATGCACGCGCTCCAGGCCGGCCAGGGTCTTGAGATAGACCTTGTCCGCGCGCACCGTCAGGTCGGCGCCTTCGACGAGGGTGATGCCGAGATAACGCGCCAGGAAGGCCTGCTCGAAATAGGTCTCGTTGCGCGGCCCCGGTGTCAGCAGCGCGACGCGGCTGCGCTCGCCAGCGGGTGACAGCTGGGTCAGGGTCTGGATGAAGTCGCGGTAGCTCGCCGCCAGGCGCTGCACGGCCATCTGCCGGAAGGCTTCGGGGAACTGCTGGGCAATGATGAGGCGGTTCTCGAGCACATAGCCCAGGCCCGACGCCGCCTGCGTGCGCTGGCCGACCACCCACCAATGGCCGTCGGCGCAACGCGTCAGGTCGAAGGCCAGCACATGCAGGTGAACGCCTGCGGCCGGCTTGGCTCCATGCATGCCGCGCAGGTATTGCGGGTGGGCCAGCACCAATGACGCGGGCAGCAGGCCTTCGCTCAACAGCTTGCGCTCGCCGTAGGTGTCCGCCATGACGGCGTTGAGCAGGCGCGAGCGCTGGGCGATGCCGGCCTCGATATGGCGCCATTCGTCCGGCTCGATGAGCATGGGCAGCAGTTCCAGCGGCCAGTGGCGGGCCAGCGGCGCACCCTCTCTCTCGTCCTGGCCGGGCAGCGGTGGGGCATCGCTGTGCACGTTGTAGCTGGCACCGTCCTCCAGCACGCGGCGCTGCACCCGCAGGGCCTTGGCGCTGAGCTCCTGCCAACCCGCCGCACCGCCGGCCGCGAAGAAACGACGCCAGCGCTCGGTGAGGCCGCCCTGGGGCTCGCCGGGCTGGTTGACCTGGCCGGTCAGCTCATAGAAGTGGCCGTCACGGCTGCGCAACGCGGCCGAAGCGGCAAGCGCCAGCGGGTCGGGCGCCAGCACCTCCTCGGGCTCGTCGGGAAGCAGGCTCCACTGGCTGGGGGTGAGCTCAGACATGGGCGAGGAGGATCGATGCGGTCATGCGGCGCGAAGAAGGCGGAAAGGGCATTGTCGAGCAATGTCCGCGCGGCGCCGGCCCGGGGCTGCGGGGGGTGCGCCGGCTGGCGCCGGTCACTGCTCAGGGCGCCGGCAAGCCCGGCTCGCTGGCAACCTGGCCACGCGGCGACAGAAAGGCGCGCAACACGCGTTCGGCCGCTTCCGGGTCATCGCGCCAGGCGCCATGGCCCACGTTGGCAAAGCGCTCGAACTGCACCCATTGCGCCGGTAGCGCGGCAACGATCTCTTCGGCGTCCTGCGGCGGCGTGACCGGGTCCTGCTCGCCGGCCATGACCAGCACCGGGCACTGCACATTCGCGAGGCCCGGGCGAAGGTCCATGTCGCGCAGCTCGGTGCGGGTGTGGGCGAACAGGATCTCCGGCTTGAACATCATCCAGCCGCCGGCGTTCGGGTTCTTGAGCTGCGTGTTGTAGAGGCGGCGGCAGACCTTTTCATACACGGCCCAGCTGGCCGGGCCGGGGTTCTCCCAGAACTCGCGCGTGGCGGCCGCGGCGTCCGGCCCGCCGAGCGCACCGAAGCGCTCGATCTTGCGCTCCAGCCCGAAGTGATGCGAGGTGCTGGACAGCACGACCTTGCCCGGGTGCTCCGGGTGGCGGGCCAGATAGCGCTGTGCGACAAAGCCGCCGAAGCTCTGGCCCAGCACGATGGGCTTGACGACGCCCAGTGCGTCGCACAGCCGCACGATGTCGTCGGCGAAGACGTCCAGCACCCACTCATCCGCCGGCCGCGGGTCGCTGCGGCCATGGCCGCGCTGGTCGAAGTAGACGACCTGGCAGAGATCGGTGAAGCGGCTGAAGAAGGGCCGGAAGGCGGTATGGTCGAAACCCGGGCCGCCATGGATGAGGATCAGCGTMGGCTTCTCGCGCAGTTCGGGGCCGACGGGCTCATGGCCCAGGCCCTCAATGTCGACGAAGAGGCGGACGCCGGGTTCGATTTCGATGCGCATGTTTCGGGTCTTAGCGCGATTCGCGCTGGTGGCGAATCGAGATTACAACGGCCACATCAGCGCGCGGCACGTATCGGTAGCGGACGACGTAACCTCGTGCAGCGCGGCCGACGACCAGTTCACGCGTGCCGGTGCCGGCACGGCGTCCGATTTCTGGCGCGTAAGTCAACACACGCAGCGCATCGAGCAACTCGTCTTTGCGCTCGACGGCGTTGTCAGCATCGTGCGCCATCAGAAAGTCCGTGATGCGATCCAGATCGTCAATTGCACCGCGCCCAAGCTCGACACGCGTCATTCGAGAATCTTGCGAGGCTTCGGCAGTACCGCCGGCTTACCGGCAACCTTGGCATCGAAGTACGCCTTGGCTTCGTCAAGGCTGACGGCTTCGCCAGTCTTCAGGAACTCAGTCCAACGCTCCTCGCAGATCCTGTCCATCTCCGCATCGAATTCCGCCTGCTCGACCGACTCGGCAATGGCATCGCGGATGAAGGCATGCGCCGTCTTGCCGGCCCGCGCGGCGGCTTCGCTCACGCGTTCCTTCAAGTCGTCTTCCAGGCGAATGGTCGTCGTCGACATGGGGGGCTCCAATGTTGTAGCGCAATTGTGCTACATCAGCCCACCTTGCGCAGATCCAACGTGAACGGGAACTCCAGGCTGCGCTTCGGCTCACCCACCTCGACCTGGCCCGGCGTGTGGCCCATGGCCACGAAGCGCGACAGGCGGCGGCTCTCGGCCTCATAGGCGTTGACCGGCAGCGTCTCGTAGCTGCGCCCGCCCGGGTGCGCGACCGAGTAGCGGCAGCCGCCCAAGGACCGGTTCTGCCAGGTGTCGACAAGGTCCAGCGTCAGCGGCGCGTGGATGGGGATGGTGGGGTGCAGGGCCGACTCCGGCAGCCAGGCGCGGTAGCGCACGCCGCAGACGAACTCGCCGACGCGGCCCGTGGGCTGCAGCGGCACGGGCACGCCGTTGACCGTCACACGGTGGCGCGGGTCGACGAGGCCGGTGACGAGCAGCTCCATCCGTTCCAGCGACGCGTCCACATAGCGCACATTGCCGCCGGCCGAGCCTTCCTCGCCCATCACATGCCAGGGTTCCAGCGCGCCGCGCAGCGTCACATGCACGCCGCGGGCCACGAACTCGCCGTACTTCGGGAAGCGGAACTCCAAGTGCGGCGCGAACCAATTGGCGTCGAAGGCATAGCCGGCCTCGCGCATGTCCTGCATGACGTCGGCAAAGTCCTCGCGCACGAAATGCGGCAACAGCCAGCGGTCGTGCAGCTCCGTGCCCCAGCGCACCAGCGGTGCGCGGTAGGGTTTGTTCCAGAAGCGGGTGACGAGCGCGCGCAGCAGCAGTTGCTGCACGATGCTCATGCGCGCATGCGGCGGCATCTCGAAAGCGCGCAGCTCCAGCAGGCCCAGGCGGCCGGTGGCGGAGTCAGGCGAGTAGAGCTTGTCGATGCAGAACTCGCTGCGATGCGTGTTGCCAGTCACGTCGACCAGTACATTGCGCAGCGTGCGGTCGATAAGCCAAGGAGCGACGTTGTCCCCGAGCTTGTGGATCTCGCCCAGCGCAATCTCCAGCTCGCGCAACTGGTCGTTGCGCGCCTCGTCCACGCGCGGCGATTGGCTGGTGGGGCCGATGAAAAGGCCGCTGAAGAGATAGCTCAGGCTGGGGTGGTTGTGCCAGTAGGCCAGCAGCGACGCGAGCAGCGCGGGGCGGCGCAGGAAGGGCGAGTCCGACGGCGTGGCGCCGCCGAGCACGAAGTGGTTGCCGCCGCCGGTGCCGGTGTGGCGGCCGTCGATCATGAACTTCTCGCTCGACAGCCGCGTGAGGCGCGCGGCTTCGTACAGGAACTCGGTGTGGTCGACCAACTCGCGCCAGTTGTGGGCCGGGTGGATGTTGACCTCGATGACGCCGGGGTCTGGCGTGACCTGCAGCAGCTTCAGGCGCGGGTCGCGCGGCGGCGGGTAACCCTCCAGCACGATCTTGTAGCCCGTGTCCTCGCAAGCCGCCTCCACCGCCGTCAACAGCTCCAGGTAATGCTCGAGCTTTTCGAGCGGCGGCATGAAGACGTAGAGCACGCCGCTGGCCTTGCCCTTGCGTTCGGCCGCGGGGCCGTTGGCGCGCCGCGGGTCGCGGGCTTCGACGCACAGCGCCGTGCGCGTGACGTCACGGGCGCTCTCGAAGCGGCCTGGTGCGGCCTGGGTCGAGGCGTCGCCTGCCCCTGCCCCACCAATGCCGGCGCCACCCGCAGCAGCACCGGCCTTGCCCCCCAGCCGCAGGCCCGGCACCGGCCCGGCCGACGTCACGCCCAGCGTCTGCGCCCGCAGTGCCGCCGCGGCCGGCAGCATGCCGCGCGGTGCGAAAGGATCCTGCTCGATCAGATAGGGGTAGTCGCCCTTGCTGACCCAGGGGAGCGAGTCCAGCGGCAGCCGCCAGCCCATCGGCGAGTCGCCGGGATGCAGGTAGAGGCGATCGTCGCGGAAGAACCAGGGCCCCGTCTGCCAGCGCGTGCCGGCCAGGGCCGGCGAGTCGCCGCTGTGGGCGATCGGCAGCACATAGCCGACGACCTCGGCCAGGCCTTGCTCGAAGATGCGACGCAGGCGCGCCCTTTCCATCTCGTCGTCCAGCCGTGAGTCGAAGGGGTCGACGTTGACCGGCAGGCGGCGCTCGCGCCACAGGTAGTAGAAGGTGTCCTCGTAAGCGGGCTCGACATGGCTGTCTGGCAGGGCCAGGCGGCGCGTCAGTGCGCTCATGAAGGCCTGGGCATGCGTGCTCGTGTAAGCGTGGCCCTCGCGTTCGTCAGCGAACCACTCCGGATTGCGCCAACAGGGTTGGCCGTCGGCACGCCAGTAGATGGACAGCGCCCAGCGCGGCAGCTGTTCGCCGGGATACCACTTGCCCTGGCCGAAATGCAGGAAGCCGCCCTGGCCATATTCGTCGCGCAGCCTGTGCGTGAGCTGCTGGGCGTGGATGCGCTTGGTGGGGCCCAGCGCCTCGGTGTTCCATTCGGGCGCGTCGCGGTCGTCGATGGACACGAAGGTGGGCTCGCCGCCCATCGTCAGGCGCACGTCGCCGGCGGCGAGTTCGCGGTCCACCTGCTCGCCGAGCAGCAGCACTTCGGCCCATTGCTCTTCGGTGTAGGGCTTGGTCACGCGCGGCGATTCGTAGATGCGCGTGACGCTCATCTCGTGCTCGAACTCGACCTCGGCCTTGTCGACGGCGCCGCTGATGGGCGCTGCGCTGCCAGGCGTGGGCGTGGCAGCCAGCGGGATGTGGCCTTCACCGGCCAGCAGGCCGGAGGTCGGGTCCAGGCCGATCCAGCCCGCGCCGGGCAGATAGACCTCGCACCAGGCATGCAGGTCGGTGAAGTCGACCTCGGTGCCGCTGGGGCCGTCCAGCGCCTTCTCGTCGGGCGTCAGCTGGATCAGGTAGCCCGACACGAAGCGCGCCGCCAGGCCGAGATGGCGCATCAACTGCACCAGCAGCCAGCCGGAATCGCGGCAGGAGCCGGAGGCTTTCTCCAATGTCTCCTCGGGCGTCTGCACGCCGGGCTCCATGCGGATCAGGTAGGAGACGCTGCCCTGCACCTTCTGGTTGAGCTCGACGAGGAAGTCATTCGTCGAACGCCGGTCGAGCGGGATCTCCTTCAGGTAGGCGGCCAGCAAGGGCGTCAGCGGCTCGACCTGCAGATAGGGCGCGAGCTCGATCTGCTGGACCTCGTCGTACTTGAAGGGGAAGGTCTGGGCGTGCTCTTCGAGGAAGAAGTCGAAGGGGTTGTAGACCGACATCTCGGCCACCAGGTCCACCGTGACGGTGAACTCGGTCGTCTTCTCGGGGAAGACCAACCGCGCCAGGTAGTTGGCGAACGGGTCCTGCTGCCAGTTGATGAAATGGTCGGCAGGTTCGATGCGCAGCGAGTAGCTCAGCACCGGCGTGCGGCAATGCGGCGCCGGCCGCAGCCGCACGACCTGCGGGCCGAGGCTGACGGGGCGGTCGTATTTGTAGCGGGTGACGTGCTTGAGGGCGACGTGGATGCTCATGTCAGTTGTCCGTTCTGCATTCGCGGCTATCGCGACGCATAGAGTTATCGGGCCGAGCGCCGGGCCGCTCCCAAGCCGGCCCGCGATGGCGATGTGCTCGCGGCTCAATGCCGCGAGCATCGCCGTCCCCTAGGGGGACCGACCGGACCCGCCCGCGTTCAGCGCGGCAGGACAGGGCGAGGGGCACTGTCATCCTGTCGAAGGAACGAGGAAGTCGCGGCTGATGCCTGCGCCGAGATCGGCCACCTCGGCGAGGAAGTCGTCCAGGAAGGGATGCAAGCCCTTGGCCAGGATCTCGTCAATGCGCCCGAAGGCCAGTTCCGCCTCCAGCCGCCCGACGCGGCGCAGCGTCTCGCCCGACTGTGGATTGGCCACGCGCTTGAGGTTGGCCAGCATGCGCGTCACGCAATGCGACAGCGAGCGCGGCATGTCGGGGCGCAGGATCAGCAGCTCGGCCACCTTGTCGGGCTGGATGACGTTGCTGTAGACCTTGCGGTAGATCTCGAAGCCCGACACCGAGCGCAGCACGGCCGACCAGTAGTAGAAATCGCGCGCCGTGTCGCGCTCGGAGACGATCTCCCCGTCGTGGCGATAGAACTTGACGTCCAGCAGCCGCGCCGTGTTGTCGGCCCGCTCCAGGAAGGAGCCGATGCGGATGAAGTGAAAGGCCTCGTCCTGCAGCATGGTGCCGACCGTGACGCCACGCGACAGGTGCGAGCGGTACTTGACCCACTCGAACAGCTGCGACGGATCTCGCGTCAGCAGGCCTTCGCGCAGCAGGCGACGGAACTCCAGCCAGGTCTGGTTCATCGTCTCCCAGACCTCGGTCGTCAGCGCACCGCGCACGGCCCGCGCGTTCTCGCGCGCCGCGCGCAGGCAGTTGAAGATGGACGAGAGATTGTTCTCGTCGGCCACCATGAACTCCATGACGCTGCGACTGTTGATGCGCGGGTACTTGGTGTTGTAGAGGCTGTTCAGCTCGGAGATCGACACCAGGCTGCTCCACGACTGCTCGGATTCCGTCGCCGATTGCGGCTGGAGGGAGGTTTGGTAGGCGATGTCCAGCATCCGGGCGGTGTTTTCGGCCCGCTCGATGTAGCGGCTCAGCCAAAACAGGTGGTCAGCGGTTCTTGAAAGCATCGATCAGTCCTCCCTCAGTCCTCAAGAACCCAGGTGTCCTTGGTTCCACCACCCTGGCTGCTGTTCACCACCAAGGACCCCTCTTTCAACGCCACCCGAGTCAACCCGCCGGGCACCATGCGCACGCTCGACCCCGACAGCACGAAGGGTCGCAGATCAATGTGACGCGGCGCGATGCCCGATTCGACGAAGGTCGGGCAGGTCGACAGCGACAGCGTCGGCTGGGCGATGTAGTTGCCCGGGTTGGCAATGAGCTGCGCCCGGAAGGCCTCCACCTCGGCCTTGGTAGCCGCGGGGCCGACGAGCATGCCGTAGCCCCCTGCGCCGTGCACCTCCTTGACCACCAGCTCGGACAGGTGCGCCAGCGTGTAGGCCAGGTCTTCCTTGTCGCGGCAGACATAGGTCGGCACGTTCTGCAGGATGGGTTTCTCGCCGAGGTAGAACTCGATCATCTTCGGCACGTAGGGGTAGATGGACTTGTCGTCCGCGATGCCGGTGCCGATGGCGTTGGACAGCGTCACCTTGCCCGCCTTGTAGGCGTCTACGAGGCCGGCGCAGCCCAGCTGCGAATCGGCGCGGAACACCTTGGGATCGAGGAAGTCGTCATCCAGTCGGCGGTAGATCACGTCCACGCGCTTGGGGCCGCGCGTGGTGCGCATGTACACAAAGCCGCCGTCGACGAACAAGTCCTGACCCTCGACCAGCTCCACGCCCATCTGCTGGGCCAGGAAGGCGTGCTCGAAGTAGGCCGAGTTGTACATGCCCGGCGTCAGCACGACGACGGTCGGGTCCGACACGCCCGAGGGCGCCACGCTGCGCAGCGTGTCCAGCAGCAGGTCGGGGTAATGCGCCACCGGCGCGATGCGGTGATTGACGAACAGCTCGGGGAAGAGCCGCATCATCATCTTGCGGTTCTCGAGCATGTAGCTCACGCCGCTGGGCACGCGCAGGTTGTCCTCCAGCACGTAGTAGTGGCCGCTGCCGTCGGCATGGCCGGCGCGCACGATGTCGACGCCGGCAATGTGGCTGTAGACACCGCCGGGGACGTCCACGCCCATCATTTCCTTGCGGAATTGGGCGTTGTTCAGGATCTCGTCGGCGGGCACAATGCCGGCCTTGAGGATCTCCTGGTCGTGATAGACGTCGTGGATGAAGCGGTTCAGCGCCGTCACGCGCTGGGCCAGGCCGGCCTGCATGGACGTCCACTCGCTGGCCGGGATGACCCGCGGGATCAGGTCGAAGGGGATCAGGCGCTCGGTGCCTTCGCCCGAGTCCTTGTCGCCGTAGACGGCGAAAGTGATACCCACGCGCCGGAAGATCAACTCGGCCTGCTCGCGCCGTTCGCGCATCAGCGACTCGGGCTGCTCGGCCAGCCAGCGGGCGTAGCTCTCGTAATGAGCACGCACGCCGCCGGCCTGCTGGGCCTGGCCGGTGGCGCCTTGCCACTGCAGCGCAGCGGCATTCATCTCGTCAAAGGCGGTCTGCATCGTTGCTCCTGTTCCCTGCCTCGCGACGCAAGTTCCGCGCCCGCGCTAGAAAGAAGCTTCTGGTGCGTGCACGCACGACTTGCGTGCATACCGCCCGGTACATGGGCGGCATGCACGGTTGTACACCGGGTCGGGGGCTCAGAAACGCAGTTGCAACCCTGTACTCGCCGACCGGCCCGCCTGGGGCGCTAGGTCGCGGATGGTCGGCACGGCGGTGGCGTTGTAGGCCAGCTTGTTGCCCAGGTTGTCGAGCTTCAGGTACCAGAGGGCGTCGGTCTGCCCCCAGCGCAGCTGGCGGGCGACGGACAGGCGCAGCGTGCCGTAGCCGGGCGTGGGCGTGTCGAACTCGGCGACGCGGGTCTGGCGGGCGGCGCCGCGCCATTCCAGCTTGCCGGACCAGTCGCCCTGCCGGGCCTCCAGGCCCAGCATGGCGCGCAGCGGTGCCAGGCGCGGCAGGGGCTCGCCGGTGGCACGGTTGTCGCCGCGCACGGCGTCCAGTTGGCTCAGCAACGCGATGGTGGGATGCAGCTGCCAGCGGCCTTCCAGCTCGACGCCACGCAGCCGCGCCGGCACGGCCTGGAAGTTGTAGACCGGCACCGCCTCGCCGTCGTTGTCCACCGTCGCACCGGTGGCTTGCAGCGCGATGTAGTTGGTAAAGCGCGTCTCGTAGACATTGACGTGGACATGGCTCTGCGCCGATTCCCACTTCAAGCCGACGTCCAGGCCCTTGGACCGCTCCAGGCCCAGGTTGGCATCGCCCCGCTCATACGCCGCGCTGGCCAGATGCAGGCCGTTGGCGAACAGCTCGTAGTAGGCCGGTGCGCGCTCGGTGCGGTTCAGGTTGGCGCTCAGGCTCCAGGCGTCGCTCAAGGGATAGACGCCGCTGAGCGCGACGCTGACGGGTTTGAAGCGCCTGTCCGCCGGGGTGCCGAAGCGCTCGCCACCGTCCGAGTCCACCGTCACGCGCTCGCTGCGCGCGCCCGCCGACCAGTCCACGCCGCCCAGCCTGGCCTGCTCCAGCACGAAGACGCCGGTATTGCGGGTGCGCGTGCTGGGTACGAAGGCTTCCTCGCCCAGGGCCGAGAAGTCCAGCGACTCGGTCTGCAGGCCGACCAAGCCCTTGACCGGGCCCCAGGGGGTCTGGATCGCGGCGTGCTCCACCTCCAGGCGCCCATCGGTGCCCGTGCTCTTGAAGGTCGTGCCGATCTCGCCCGTGCCCTCCACCTCCTGGTGCTCGTAGCGGTTGCGGCTGAGTTGCCAGCTGACGCGGTGGATGGGGCCGTCGGCCGTCGCCCACTCGCCCGCCGTCGCCAGGCGCTGGCGCTGCATGCGGATGGTCACGTCCTCCTCGGCCGTGGTGCCGTAGTTGGTGTGGAAGTCGTCCACGGACACGCCGGCATAGCCGCCCTGGAAGAACACCGAGCCGCCCACCGCGCCGCCATGGCTGCGCGCCGCGGAGTTGCGCACGCTGGTGCGGCTTTCTCCATCGCTGTCAAAGCGCGGGGCAATCTGGTCGCCGGCATCGCGCCCGGCCAGGTCGACATGCCAGCCAAAGCCCGAGTGCGGCTGGCCGCTGCCGCCGTCCAGCACCACGGCGCCGCTCTTGTCGCGTGAGGCACCGCCGAGGCGAACTTCCGCCGCGCCGCTCAGGCCGTCGATCAGCGTGCGCGGGATGCGGTTGTCCAACGTGTTGACGACACCGCCCACCGCGTTGCCGCCGTACAGCAGGGCCGCCGCGCCGCGCAGCACCTCGACCTTGTCGATGACCAGCGGGTCAATGGCCACGCCGTGGTCGAAGCTGAGGTTGGAGGCGTCGACCGAAGCGCCGGAGTTGCTCAGGATGCGCACGCGGTCGCCATCCAGGCCGCGGATGCTGGGCCGGCTGGCGTTGGGGCCGAAGTTGGTGGCCGCCACGCCGGGCAGGCCTTGAAGGGTGTCGCCGAGGTTGGCGGCGCGGGTCAGCACGAGCTGGTCACCGCTGAGGGAATCGCTGGGCTGGGCCAGCACCTGGCTCTTCAGCGGGTTGCCGGTGACGACGACCTTGTCGAGGGATTCGGCGGGCTCAGCTTGAGCAGAAAGGGAAACAAGACAGGCGGCCGCAAGGGGCGCCAGGGCAAAGGAACGCATGGAGGTACTTCCGCAAGAAAACGCAAACACCCGCGCCAACTTTGGGCGCGGGAAGGCTTGGACTTCAGGCGGAAGCGGGCGGCGCGCGGGCCGGGGGCAGGCCGAGGCTGACCGCGCGCGGTACACCGCCGCGGGCCACTAGCGGCGCGGCATGCGTGGCCGAGCCGACAGCCAGAACCACCGGTTCGGCCACTGGCGCGCCGGCGCCGAGGTCGGCGGCGGTCAGGCAGAGGTCGCAGTGAACCAGGTGGGCGATGCCATCGTCCTGGCGGTCGCTGCCGACGTGCGACAGCGCATGCACCCCGGCCATCGCTTGCGCGAGGGGGAGTAGCAGCGCCAGCCACAACAGCCAGTTTCTTGACCAACGACGAAGGTTCACGGAGGGGCCTGTTACCAGGGCAAAGATCGGTGCGAGAGGGTCTGCGCGGGTGCAGGGCTAGACGCGCGGCGCCGCCAGGGCTCATGCCCAGGCCAGGCGCGCAACAACGCCATGCGCCCGCGCAGACCCTCTCCCGAAGGGTTGTCACTCAAAAGCC
>NZ_JBFUMO010000008.1:0-33950 GCF_054049355.1 Roseateles sp. P5_E11
GGTGCGCGCCGGGGAGATTTGCCACGCCATCCAGCGTTGCGCCCGCCTCGTGGGGATGACCCCACAGCGGCGGCCGCGCCTTGTCTGGCATGGCAAATCTCCCCGGCGCGCACCCGTCCCAAAGGCCGGCAGCCTCCAGAGTCGGTAGCGACCCCACCCCCCGTGATTGAAGTAGTCAGCACAATGCGTGCTCATGACAAGACTGGTGTTCGACCACCTCACCAACTGGATCACCGCCGCGGCCAGTGAGCACTCGCTGGCGTTGGCGACCCACATCGAGGAGCGCACCGGGGCCAGCCACCGCGCCGTGCTGTCGGCACTGAAGCGCCTGGTGGACGCCGGCTGGCTGACCCGCTCCGGCACCGGCCGCCGACCGGTGTTCTCGCCTGGCAGCCTGCGCCAGGTGGCGCGCAGTTACACCCTTTACGGCCTGCAGGAAGACCTGCCCTGGCAGCGCGACTTCGCACCCCATTTCGCCTTGCCCAAGCATGTGGAACGCATGGTGCAGCATGGCTTCACCGAGCTCGTGAACAACGCAGCCGACCATTCCGGCGGCAGCAGCGTCACCGTGTCGCTGCGCCAGACGCCCACCCATGTGCAGCTGCTCGTCAGCGATGACGGCATGGGCGTCTTCGACAAGATCTGCAGCGCCTTCCAGCTCGAGGACCCCCAGCACGCGATGCTGGAGCTCAGCAARGGGCGCCTGACCAGTGCCCCCGATGCCCACACCGGCCGCGGCCTGTTCTTCAGCTCGCAGCTGGCCGATGTGTTCGACATCCACGCCAACAACACCGCCTACCAGCGCCGCGCCTGGGAGAGCGCCGGCTGGAAGAAGGGCCGCGCCCTGCCGCGCCAGGGCAGCTCCATCTACATGGCCATCGCGCTGAACACGACGCGCACGCTTGACGGCGTCATGGAAACCTGGAGCCTGGCAGGCGACGGCATCGAGTTCGACCAGACCCGCGTGCAGCTGCGCCTGCTGACCAGCGAAGGCCAGGCCCTGGACTCCCGCGCCCAGGCCCGCCGCGTCGGCTCCCGGCTGTCGGCCTTCAAGCGCGCCGAGATCGACTTCGACGGCGTGGCCGACGTCGGCCACGGCTTCACGGACGAGTTGTTCCGCGTGTTCGCCAAGGCCAACCCGCAGATCGAGCTGGTAGCGGTGAATGCGACGCCGCGCATCGAGGCGTTGGTGAAGAGCGCCCGGGCCGGTTGAGGCGGTCAACTCGTTCGTCAGCCCGGATGCGCATGCCGGGCCGAGTGGCACAGATGCGCAGGTCGCCCAGCGGCCGCGCCCCAGACGCCGACGCGGCGCAGGCATCCCTTTTGGGCGGCAACCGATTTCGAGAGCGCGGTGGACGTGCCCGCTGGCTTCCAGGACGCGTGTCGGAGAAGTTGACACCCTGCCCCCTTTCGCAAACGGCATAAAACCATAAATGCATGTCGCAGCAGCTTTTTCTGGCTCGCGGCACGACTTATGCGTGCCGCAAATGTGGGTCGCCGCCTCGCTCCGAGGCGACCTCGAAAATCAGTCCGGAGACCGCGATGACACTGAAGAAACTACTTGGCTTCGTGGCTCTGGCTGTGGCCTTCGCCCCCGCTGCCCACGCCGGCCTCACACTGACGGCAGGTGGCGTCACTGCCGGCTTCACGTTGACCACCTTCGTCAGCGGCTACAACTTCGGCAACTACGGCCCGCTGTCCCAGGCGGTTCTGCCGAATGGCAACATCGTCACCGGCAGCGTGGGCTCCGGTCAGCTCTATGTCTTCAAGGATGTGGACAACCAGACCTTGGGCGATGCGCTGATCGCCAATCCCTACGCCTTCGAAACGGGGAACCCGCATTTCGCGATGGCTACCGTCGCCGGTCAGGCCTATGGCGGCCAGCTCTTCGGCGGGCGCTTCTACCACTTTGCCAATGATGGCTCCTACGTGCCCATCGGCGGCGCCACCGGTACCGATCTCGTGGACTATCTGGGCATCTGGGGATCGGTCAGCGGCAAGATGATTGCGTCTACCAATCGCGGCCTCGTCGAGATCGACCCGGTCAGCGGCGCCTACCGCATCATCAACCCGGGGCTGTTCCCCGACGGTGTCTCCGTCTCACCCGACGGCACCATCGCCTATATCGAAAACGGCGGCATCATCCAGTCCTATGACATCGCCACGGGCGCATTGATCCGCTCGTACTTCAGCACGGGCGGTCATGGCGCTGACGGAACGGGCGTCATCATCGGCGGCCTTTACGACGGCGACGTCATCGTCAACAACAACGATGGGACCCTGGGGCTGCTTGATGTCGACAACGACACCATGCTCATCATCGCCATGGGGGGCAGCCGCGGCGACTTCACATCGGCCGATACCAGCAACGGCACGCTCTTCATATCGCAGATCGAACAGGTGCTGCGCCTGAGCTGCGGTGCGGGATGCACCATAGGCGGCCCGGGGGGCAATACCGTGCCGGAGCCGAACGTGCTGGTGCTGATGGTTCTGGCGCTTGCCGCAGCTGCCTGGAGCCGGCGCCGCAAACAGTGACGCTGAACCCGGCAAGCCGACCGGCCTGACCTTTGGTCGGTCGGCCTGTTTTGGTTTGCGCCGCTTCAGCCCGGCCGGTGCAGCGCCGGCACCGGCGGCACCGGGATGCGCGGGCCGCCATAGCCCTCGACCGCACCGAAGCGCCCACCGTCCTCGCGCGCCCAGTCCAGGGCCCAGGCCCGCATCTCATCCGGCTCGCGGCCGACGAAGTTCCACCACAGCAGCGGCGGCTGGCTCCAGGGCTCGCCGCCGAGCAGCAGCAGGCGTGACGAGACCGAGCAGCGCAGTTCGACGGATTCGCAGCCGGGGCCGAGGTAGAGCA
This sequence comes from Roseateles sp. P5_E11, assembly GCF_054049355.1. Taxonomy (NCBI): domain Bacteria; kingdom Pseudomonadati; phylum Pseudomonadota; class Betaproteobacteria; order Burkholderiales; family Sphaerotilaceae; genus Roseateles; species Roseateles sp. P5_E11. Next base: position 2,858 of record NZ_JBFUMO010000008.1, read on the forward strand.
GCGTGCCCGGCGTGACCGTCTCGACGGCATCGTGGCCGGCCGGCGCCGCCTCGATCTCGCCCTCCAGCAGCATCAACCCATGCTCAAAGCCGGGCCGCAGCGTGAGCATCGCGTCAGCCGGCCCGCCCGCAACCAGGTCCACGCCAAGCAGCGGCGTGAAGCTGGGCACTGGCGAGCGCAGGCCGGCGAACTCGCCAACCAGCAGCGTGCCGTCAAAACCGCCCACCGAGCAGCGCGGCAGTTCGGCGAAATGCTGGAAGCTGGGCGCGCGTTCGCGCTCGGCATCGGGCAGCGCGATCCACAGCTGCGCCAGGTGGATGCGGTCGGAGAGCGATTCCTCGCTGTGCGAGATGCCGTGGCCGGCCGTCATCAGGTTGACCTGGCCGGGGCGCAGCACCTGCTCGGAGCCCAGGCTGTCGCGGTGCAGGATCTCGCCCTCGATCATCCAGCTGAAGGTCGACAGCCCGGTGTGCGGATGGGGGCCGACATTCATGCGCCGCTCAGGCGGCAAGGTGGCCGGGCCGGCATGGTCGGCGAAGCACCAGGCACCGATGATGCGCCGCGCCTTGTTGGGCAGGGCCCGCTGGATGGGAATGCCGCCCACGTCGCCGATGTGGCTGGCAATGCGCTCGACGTGGACGCTCATGACGTTCTCTTGCGCACGAAGTCGACAAAGCCGTGGACAAAGGTCTGCAACTGCCCCCGCACCCTGTCATCAACGAGACGGCCGTCGGCGTCGAAGACCGAGCCGGCCTTAGAGACCAGCAGCTCGCCGGCCATCCAGTGGTCGCAGCCGAAAGCATGCAGCACCGGCAACAGCGCGCCCTGGGAGCGCACGGTGCCGAAGCCGCCCGGCGACGCGCCGATCACGGCCGTGGGCCTGCCGCCAAACAGCTTGGCGCCTTCGCCGCTGGGTCGCGACAGCCAATCCAACCCGTTCTTCAGCACGCCGGGGATGGAGTGGTTGTACTCGGGCGTGCTGATCAACAGCGCATTCGCGGCACGGATCTCCTCGCGCAGCTTCGTCACGGCCTCGGGAATGCCCTGGGCCTCGACGTCGCCGTCATAGAGGGGAATGCCGTGCAGGGTGCGCAGCTCGATCGTGACGCCCTCGGGCGCCATCGCGATGGCAGCGCGCAGCAAGGCGGTGTTGTAGGACGCGCGGCGCAGCGCGCCGCTGAGGGCAATGATGTGCATGGCGATACCGCAAAGGTGGATGCGGGCATGATGCCAGCGATGCACAGCTTCATCCTGCCCAACATGAGCTGCGGCCATTGCGTCGCCGCCATCACCGAAGCGCTGAAGGCGGCCGACGCCCAGGCGCGCGTCGAAATTGATCGCAACGCCAAGACCGCCGACGTCGACAGCGACCTGCCCCGCGAGGCACTGGTGGCCGTGCTGACCGAGGCCGGCTACCCCCCGGCGCCGGCCAGCACCTGACTCAGGCGAAGCTGAACGGCAACTCGCGCTGGCGCTTGCCAGTCAGCCGCGCCACCGCGTTGGCGAGCGCCGGTGCCAGCGGCGGCAGCCCCGGCTCGCCCATGCCCTTGGGTGGGTCGTTGCTGGGCACGATGCTGACGGTCATGACCTTGGGCGCGTCGGGCATGCGCGGCATGGCCATGTCATAGAAGTTGTTCTGCTCGACGACGCCGTCCTTGAAGGTCACGCGGTGGGTCGGCATGGTCGTGGCCAGCGCCATGATGGCCGCGCCCTGCACCTGGGTCTCGACCGCCTTGGGGTTGATGCAGAGGTTGCAGTGCACGCCCGCATGCACTTCCTGCAGCACCGGCTGGCGATCCTTGCCCTTGCCCTTCATGCTCGCCACGACGACATAGGCGACGACGGATTCGAAGCTCTCATGCACGGCCACGCCCCAGGCCTGGCCGGGTTTGAGCTTGCGCTTGCCATAGCCGCTCTTGTCGACGGCGGCTTGCAGGGCGGCGCGATGGCGGTCGGCCTTGGCGTTGCCCTCCATCAGCTTGAGCCGGTAGGCGACCGGGTCCTGCTTGGTGGCAAACGCGATCTCGTCGACCAGGGTCTCCATCACATAGGCCGTGTGGGTGGAGCCCACCGAGCGCCACCACAGCACCGGCACATTGACGTCGGGGTGGTGGACGCTGAGGTTCATCGGGAACTCGTAGGGCTCGCGCATGCCCTCGGTCGTCGTGCCGTCCACGCCCTTCTGGTAGCCAAAGCCCTCCAGCGGCGAGCCCTTCAGGATGCTCTGGCTGACGATGCGGTGCTGCCAGCCGGAGATCTTGCCCGCGGCATCGAAGCCGATCTCGGCGCGGTGCACCGTCATGGGCCGGTAGTAGCCGGCCTTGACGTCATCCTCGCGGCTCCAGATCACCTTGACCGGCATGGGTTTGCCGGCCTGGGCCAGGGCCACCGCCACGGCTGCCGCCTCGCGCGGCCATTCGGTGGCGGGCGTGGCACGCCGGCCAAAGCCGCCGCCCGCCATCTGCACATTGACCTGCACCTGCTCCGGCTTGAGCCCCACCGTCTTGGCCAGGTTCATCGCATCGATGCCGGGCATCTGGGCCGCGTAATAGAAGTCGCAGCGGTCGGCCTTCAGGTCCACCGTGCAGGCCAGCGGCTCCATCTGGGCGTGGTTCAGATAGGGGAAGACGAAGTCCGCCGTGATCTTCCTGGGCGCCTTCGCCCAGGCGCTGGCATCGGCCTGGAACTCCGGCTTGGGCGCCGGCGTGCCGGGCGTCTTGGCCAGGGCCAGGTACTGCTTGGTCAGCGCCGCGGTGTCGGGCTTGGYGACGCCACCCAGGTCCCAGTCGACCTTGAGCGCATCACGGCCCTTCTTGGCCGCCCAGTAGCCGCTGGCCACCACCGCCACGCCCTGGCCGCCACGGTCCAGCGCCACCGGCAGCACGGCCTTGACGCCCTTGACCTTGAGCGCCTCGGTCGAATCGAGCTTGGCGACCTTGCCGTTGAAGACCGGCGGGCGCTGGATGACGGCCACCGCCATGCCCGGCAGCTGCACGTCCATGCCGTAGGCCTGAGCGCCGGTGCTCTTGGCTTGGCTGACGACCAGGCCGGTGGGCTTGCCGATCAGCCTGAAGCTCTTGGGATCCTTCAACGTGACGGCTTCGGGCACCGTGTCCTTCATGGCGGCGTCGAAGAACTCGCCATAGCCGGCGCTCTTGCCACCACCCGAAATGACGCCGTTCTCGGCTTTTAACGATGCGGCTGGCACCCCCCAGCTTTCGGCCGCAGCGGCTACCAGCATGGCCTTGGTGCGCGCACCCAGCTCGCGGTACTGCTGGTAGCTGTTCTTGACCGAGTTGGAGCCGCCGGTCAGGTGGATGCCGAACAGCGGATCGACATAGGCGGCCTTCTGGTCGCCAAAGCCGGTGCGGACCTTGCTCCAGTCGGCCTCCAGTTCCTCGGCGCAGATCATGGCCAGGCCGGTCTCGACGCCCTGGCCCATGTCCATGCGGTTGCACAGGATGGTGGTGGTGCCGTCCTTGGCGATGGTGACGAAGGCCAGAGGCTGCTCGGTCGGCTTGGACCCGGGCTTGGGCGCCTGGGCGCTCGCCATGCCAGGCAACAGCGCCAGGCCGACGGCGCCGCCGACGGTGGTGGTGACGAAGCTGCGACGGGAAACTCCAAGGGAGCCCGCGGTCAGTGCCTGGTCGATGCGACGGGGATTCAGCATGTCGGCCTCCTCAGGCGAGCTTGGCCGCAGCCGTGTGGATGGCCGCGCGAATGCGGGTGTAGGTGCCACAGCGGCAGAGATTGCCGGCCATGGCTTCGTCGATCTGCGCGTCACTGGGCTTTTTGTTGCCCTTGAGCAGCGCCACCGCGCTCATGACCTGGCCGCTCTGACAGTAGCCGCACTGGGCCACGTCATGCTCGACCCAGGCGGCCTGCACGGCCTGGCCGACCTTGTCGGTGGCGATGCCCTCGATGGTGGTCACCGGGCCTTGCACCGAGGAGATGGGCGTCAGGCAGGACCGCACCGGCGCCCCGGCCACGTGCATGGTGCAGGCGCCGCACTGGGCCGCCCCGCAGCCGAATTTCGTGCCGGTCAGCTGCAATTCCTCCCGCACGGCCCACAGCAGGGGCATATCGGGCTCGGCGTCCAGCGACACGGCGCGACCGTTGACGGTCATGTTGATCATGGGATTCCTCAGGGGGGTGGGACGCGGGCGACTCTAGCCAGAAGCAGCGTCCCAGTACATCACTCAGGCATTACGCCGGGCGGGCTGAGGGGCTGAGCCAGTAAAAAGGGGCTCCGAGGAGCCCCTTGTGATCACGCCGCGCCGGTGGGGCGCGATCCATTTCACTTGAACTGGTAGCTCGCCGTGGCGTACCAGAAGCGGCCACGTGGGTCGACGAAGGAACCCGCATAGCCGGTCACGTGCGAGCCATAGCTGGACACGGCGGTGAACGGCGGGTCCTGGTCCAGCAGGTTGCGGGCGCCGACACGCAGGGCCAGCGTGGGCATGGGCTTCCAGCCTAGGCCCAGGTTCCAGCGGCTGCTGTCCTTGACCTTGTGCTCGACGAGCGGGCCGACGTTGGCTTCCACCAGGCCGGCCGATTCCGTCCAGCCCTTGACGAAGATGTTCTCCAGCGTCAGGTTCCAGTTGCCCATGTTCCAGTCCAGGCCCAGGGTGTGCTGCCACTTGGGCACCGGCTGCACGCCGGCACCGTCGCCGGCCGTGCCCTCATAGGACACATAAGGCGTGCCCTTGCCGTTCTGCTGCTTCCATTGGTTGATGAAGCTGCCGGCGTAGCTGGCGCTCAGGCGACCCATGGAACCCAAGCTCCAGCCCGCCTTCACGTCGAGGTCGATGCCGTTGGTCTTCAGATCGCCGAGGTTCTCGACCGGGGTCTCGATGTAGCTGATGAAGCCGCTGGGCTGCAGGCGGTGGATGCGGGTGTTGTAGCGCTGGTAAAGGATCGGGTCGGACATGATGGCGTCGCCGCCGATGGTGCCGATCTGGTCCTTCTTCTGGATATGCCAGTAGTCCAGCGCGATGGACAGGTCCCGCATCGGCTCGAACACCGCGCCAAAGGAATACTGGCGCGACTTCTCGGGCTTGAGCGAGGGGTCACTGGACAGGCGCACGTTGAACTGCGTTTCGCAGCGCGGGTCGCCGGCCTGGCCGGGCGGGCAGTTCGGGTCGACCAGGGAGTTGGCGGTGTTGGTGAAGGCCGTCGGGCTGTTCACGTCCCACAGCGTCGGGGCGCGGAAGCCCGTGCCGGCACTGGCGCGCAGCAGCACTTCGCGGCTGGGCTGGAAGCGCAGCGTCACGCCCGGGTTGAACGTGCCGCCGAAGTCGCTGTATTTGTCGTAGCGCGCCTTGACCGTGGCCTCCCAGCCCTTGGCGAAGGGCATCGACAGCTCACTGAACACGGCATAGATGGTGCGCGAGGCCACGGTCTTGGGCACCGTGCCTTCGCCGCCGATGTGCAGGCCCAGCTCATAGTCGGCATTCACGGCATGGTCGTCGGCCTTTTCCTTGCGCAGATCGGTGCCGACGGCCAGCATCATCGGGCCGCCGCTCATGGCCATCAGTTCGGTGCTGGCCTTGGCGTCGAAGGCATAGGTCGTGCTCTTGGAACGGCGCATCGGGCCTTCCATGCGCGCGCGGTTCAGCGCGGCCAGCCCAGCTTCATCCTGCGGGCCGAAGGGGTTGATGACCCCGGTGGCCAGTTCGGTGATGAAGCGGCCTTCGTGCAGGTAGTTGTAGTAGTCCAGCGAGCCCTTGGCCTGCGACATCGTCAGGCCGGCGTCGTAGTCCCAGCCCTGGAAGATGCCGGTGGCACCGGCCACGAAGCGGGTCTGCTCGTTCAACACGTTGTTGGTGCGCGGGCCGACCGGCACGGAACGCATCGCGATCTCGGTGAAACCGCCACCCAGCGTGTCGAACTGCGCCGGCGTGTAGCCCAGGCTGGTCAGCAGTGCCGCCGGGAAGTATTTGCTCGAGATGGGGAAGGCGAAGGACGGGTAGGTGCCGTCGGCCTTCACATGACCCGCCGTCGAGTCAATGGGCACGGCGGCCGTGCGGCCGATGGAGTCGTTGCGTGCGTAGCTGGCCTCGAAGAAGATCTGCGAATCGCCGCCCGTGTCCAGCGTCAACCGACCGAAGGCGTCGGCCTTCTTGGAGTCGGGCAGGTTCTCCTGCATGGCCGGGTAGATGAAGCGGCAGCGCTTTTTCTGGGTGCCGTTTGGGGTCAGAACGGGCTGCCCTGCGGCATTCACCACGTCCTGGATGGTGTTGWAGTTGGGGTCGCAGGGGCTGAAGTTGGTGCCCGCGTTGGCATAGGCGCCCGGCGTGATGTTGAAGTCGACGAGGCGGCCCGGGAAGGAGCGGCCCGAGGTGGGAGGATCGGAGCCGGGGATCTCGTCGATGCCGCGCAGGTACCACTTCTGGTCGAGGGAGCTGACCTTGGTCTGCTTCTTGACGTTGCCGGTCACGAGCAGGTTGTAGCCATCGGTCTTGAGGCCGCCCATGCCGAAGGCGATGGAGGCGCTCGTCTCCTTGCCGCCGATGCTCTTCTCGGGTGCGCCGTACTTCAGCGTGACGGCGCCCTTGTCATAGTCCTTGCGGGTGATGAAGTTGATGACGCCGCCGACGGCGTCGGTGCCATACACGGCCGAGGCGCCGTCACGCAGCACCTCGATGCGGTCGATGGCCGCGAAAGGGATGCTGTTCAGGTCCACTGACGAATTGCCGCCGATGGAGYCGAAGGCGAAGTTGGCCAGGCGCCGGCCATTCAGCAGCACCAGCGTCGAGTTGGGGCCCAGGCCGCGCAGGTTGGCGAAACTCTGGGAATAGCCGGCGCCCTGCGTCGTGTCCGACTGCACGGCGGTGTTGGCACCGATGCGGCGCAGGATGTCCTCGACGTTGGTGGCGCCGGTCTTCTCGATCTGGTCGCGCGTCATCACCGACACCGGCAGGGCCGTCTCGGATTCCACGCGCTTGATCGACGAGCCGGTGATGGTGATGCGCTCGAGCTGCTGCTGTTGGGCCGGTGCGTTCTGCGCAGCGGCCGAGCCGGCGATACCGGCGGCCAGCAAGGCCAGCGCCAGTCGGGTGTGGCGGTGTTGCATGGAAGCTCACTCCTGTCAGTTGGGGCCTTGTGAAGGGTCGCCCCCGACCCCCGCCGCGGCGCGGCTTGTTGCCCTCATGCAAAGAAGTGTTGAGCCGCAGTTCATGGCTCCTCCCCTGCGGGAAGTCAGGCTGTGGCGCATTCACAGCACTGCGAATTAGGGCCTGACTTCCTTCACGTCCGCGGCCGGCGCCGCAAGGCTCAGACTCGCGCGTACTTGGCCAGGGCCTGCAGCAGCGCTGCGAGGCTGATGGGCTTGGTCAGGTGCGCGTCGCAACCCGCCGCCAGGGACTGCTGCACATCGGTGTCGAAGGCGTTCGCCGTCAGCGCGACGATGGGCGTGCGCGGCCTGCCCTCGGCAGCTTCGATGGCCCGCCATTGCCGCGTGGCCGACAGCCCGTCCAGCCCGGGCATCAGCATGTCCATCAGCACGAGGTCGAAGTCACCCTCGCCCGTGCCCTCACGCAGCGCGGCCAGGGCCTGCTCGCCATCGCGCGCCCGCTTGATGCGGTGGCCCAGGGGCTGCAGCATGCCCTCGATGACGAGCACGTTGACGTCGTTGTCCTCGGCCAGCAGCAGCTCAAGCGGACGGCTCGGCGCCATGCGTTCAGCGCGCGTCTCTGCCGGGTCGGCATGCGGCGGGCGCGAATCGGGCAGATCCAGCCGCACCTCGAAGCAGCTGCCCTCGCCTACACGGCTGTGCACGCTGACATCGCCGCCCATCAGCCGCGCCAGCCTGCGCGTGATGGCCAGGCCCAGGCCGGTGCCGCCGAATTCCTGCGCGATGCTCGCATCCGCCTGGGCGAAGGGYTGGAAGATGCGCTCCAACCCGTCGGGTGCAATGCCGATGCCGGTGTCCTGCACGCTGATCAGCACCTGGCCCTGGGTGCTGCGCGACAGCTCGACCGTCACGCCGCCCGTCTTGGTGAATTTGATGGCGTTGCCAACCAGGTTGGTGACGATCTGCGCCACCCGCTGCTGGTCGCCCAGCACCCAGCCCGCCGCTTCGGTGCGCGCGAACACGCGCAGCCACAGGCCCTGGCTCTGGGCGCGCTCGCGCAGCAGCTCCAATTGCAACTCGACGAGGTCGACCAGATTGAAGGGATGCGAGGCCAGCTCCAGCCGGCCGCTCTCGATGCGGGCGTTGTCGAGCAGGTCGTTGATGAGGGCGAACACCTGGCGGCCGGCATGGCCCAGCACCTCGACGTAATGGGCCTGATCCGGCTTGAGCGGCGAGCGCGCGAGGATGTCGGAGAAGCCCAGCACGGCGTTCATCGGCGTGCGCATCTCGTGGCTGACCTGAGCCAGCAGCTCGGTCTTGGCGCGGCTGCGCGCGTCGGCCAGCTCGCGCTCGCGGGTCAGCTCGCGCTCCCGCTCACGGGCGTGGCGCTCGTGCTCGACGGCTGTCAGCAGCAGGGCCAGCGCGAGCAGGTAGAAGCCAGGCGCGAGCGTCGGCAGCGTACCGGCCCACGCGGCACTCCATGACGCGAACAGCAGCGCCGCCATCGCGATGCCTGCCGCCAGCGCCTGGCGACGCAACAGCAGGGGCAACGCACCCAGGGCGAACAACAGCGCATCCACGGCCCACACGCCCGCACCGCGCTCGCGCAGCAGCGCCAGCGGCTCGGCGCCCAGGGCTTCGAAGACGGCAGCGTTCAGCGCCGTCCCCGACAACCGGCCCTGGGGCGTCATGACCTCGTCGGCAAAGAAGGCACTGCTGCCGACGAAGACGCTGCGGCCGGCGAGCAATCGGGCCAGCTCGGCGTCCTCGCTCTCGCCCAGGGCCGCGCGCATCAGGCGCTGCCAGGACACGCGTGGTGGCTCGCCGCCGCCCAACGGCAGGCGCAGGCGCAGCTGGCCGGCCTCGTCCACAGGCCAGCGGCGCGCGCCCGCGACAAGCTCGTCGCCCTCGCGCCGCCAGCCAAGCGCACCGTCGGCGCGCAGGCGCGCAGCGAAGGCCAGGCTGGGCAGGCTGCGCCCCTGCACGCGATGCAACAACGGCAGACGGCGCAGCAGCCCGTCGTCGTCCAGGGCCACCGAAATGACTCCCAGGCTGGCGGGCTCGGCGAGCGCGTCCAGCAGTGCATCGGCCGGGGCCGTCAGCGCGTCCCAGTCCAGGCCCGGCGCATGGGCCGCGCCCAGGCGGGTCAGCGCGCGCTGCTCGGCCGCACTGGCTGGCGCGAGTTCGACGCCGGCGCGCTGGCGCGTCGCCAGGCCGGCAGCCGCGAGCACCGTCGGCGGGCCGGCGGCCAAGGTCTGCGCCAGCCGTGTATCGCCCTCACGCGGGCCGGCGAAGACGATGTCGACGACAACGAGGCGGGCACCGGCCTGGCCGAGGTAGTCCAGCATCAGCGCATAGACCTCGCGCGAGTAGGGCCACTCGCCCAGGGGCTGGCGCAGCACAAGCAGCGAGGCGTCGTCGATGTCGACGATGACGCTGGTGGGTGGCGGTGCCGCGGGCGCGGYGGCACGCAGCAACAGGTCGCCGATGGCGCGGTCGATACGCGGCTGCGCGCCGGTCAGGCTCAGCAGCGCCCAGAGCAGCAGTGCTCCGGGCAGGGCGAGCCAGGGCCAGCGTTTCAAAGGACGGGGATCAGCAGCAAGGGCAGCAGCCACAGCCAGCGCGGATAGGGCTGCTCGATCATCTGCGTCTGGCCCCAGGGGCTTGCCGCGCCGGCGGCGTTGAAGGCCTTGGCGCGCAAGAAGTACTTGCCCGGCGATGGCTTCGGGATCGCGAGCTCGGGCTTGTCCGTTGCAAAGCGCTGCACGTCCGCGCCGTCAAAGGTCTCGGTCTTGGACCATTCCAGTTCGTAGCGCGTGACGTCCGGGTCGGCCCGCCAGCGCAGCTTCAACTGGTCGCCGCTGACCTCCGGCTCGGCCGGCGGTGGCGCGGGCGGCGGCGGCCTGATCTCGAAGGTTTGCGGGTCGCCGAACGGCCCGGCACGGCCGCCCGCTTCGACGGAGGCGATGCGCCAGTGATAGAGGCCGTCGGGCAGTCGGGCGTCGTAGTTCGCGCCGTCAATGGGTGAGGGTTGCAGAACCAGGTCCTTGAAGCCGGCATCCCGCGCGATCTGCAGGCGCACATTTGGCGCCACCGTGTTGCGCGTCCAGGCGAAGGCCATGCCACCGGTGTAGCTGACTGCACCCGACGCAGGCGCCTGGATGAAGGGTGGCTCGGGCCGGGCCTGCAGGCGGATGCTTGCATCGGCCGCGGCGCCCTCCTGGCCGCGCGCGTCGATGGCGCGCACGCGCAGCGTGTAGTCGCCGTCGGCCAGCTCGCGCGCCTCGGGCCAGGTGACGGCCGGCTCGCCCACGACGTCATCCAGCAGCAGGCGGTCGAAGTCACCGCCAACGTAGAGCTGTACGCGCCAGGTGGCAGCGCCGGCCGGACCACCCACCCAGGCCATGTGCAGCGGCAGCCGCTCCGTCACGGGCACCAGGCCGCTCAGATCGGCCGCCGGCAGCAGCGGCGCGACGCTGCGCGCTGCCCCGTCGGCGAGCAGGCCCTGGCCGCTCGCCACGTCGGGGCCCAGGCCACCGGCATGCACGGCGCCGGACAGCACCTGCATGCGGCTCTGCGAACCCGCCGTCTGCACGCGGAACTCGGTGCCGCGCACGCCCAGGTTCACATGCGGCGTGCGCACTTCGTACAGCGGCACGCGCTGTGCGTTGGGCGTCACGCGGCTGTCCGCACCGCCCTGCTGCACGCCGATGCGCACCGCGGGGATGGCGCCGCGGCCCAGCACCAGCAGTTGGTCCAGCGTGATGTCGCTGTCGGGCGGGATCAGCAGCCGCGAGCCATCGGCGAAACGCAGGCTGGCGCTGGACTGAGCGCCGGTCTTGATGCGGTCCCCGCCTTGCAGCGTCGCGCCGGCGGTGAGGGCTTCGCTCGCCGCACCACGCTGGCGCGTGACCTGGCCGCGTGCGAACACAGCCTCGGCGACGCTGGCCTCGCGACGCAGCCAGGCAACGGGCATGCGCAGGGTCGAGCCGGGCATCAGCCGCAGCGGGTCAGGCACGCGGTTGAGCTTTTGCAGGTCGCGCCAGGTCTTGGGCGGCGCCAGCCAGGCGTCGGTCAGTGTGATCAGCGTGTCACCGGGCTGGATGCGGTAGCGCCAGTCGGCGTCGGCCGCCTCCGTCTGCGCGCGCGCCAAGGCGCAGCCCAGCAGCAGCAGGCTCGTGGCGAGCCAGACTCTCAGTGCATTCATCGGAGCCCCTTCCCTGGCAGCAGGGTGCATCCTAGTCATACCTGAGAATGAGCGACACCACGAGGAGGGCGTGCGATGTTCACGATCTCGGCCTTTACCGGCTGGCTGCGCCGGCACCGTTTCGCCTGCTTCGGGCTGATGGTGCTGAGCTTTGTCGTCTTCGGCCTGCTGACCCTGGACCTGGTGCGGCTGGTGAGCGCAAACGCAGCCCTGCTGTCGAACTACGGCTGGCAGGGCCTGCAGGACGGCGGGCTGCGGCAACTGGCCGAGCTGATCGCCTCGACGCTGGCGGCGATGGCGGCCTGGCTGCTGTTCAAGGTCTGCGAGACGGTGCTCGTGCAGGCCTGGACGCGTTAGGCCTGAGCCAACGCATCCTGCAGCTGCCCACGCAGCCGGCGCAGCCGCTGCAGCTCCTGGTCGGGTGCCTGCAGCGCCGGCCACAGCAGGGCGACGAGGTCACGCGCGCTGGCCTCCACGTCGATCTGGCGGCCGGTGATGACCACCTCCCACAGCATGTGCTCCATCGGCCCGAACACCAGCGAGCGCAGCAGGCGCAGCGGGATGTCGCGCCGCACCTCGCCGGCCTCCTGGCCGCGCGCCAGCAGCTCCATCAGCGGCGCGGTGTAGCGCCGCTGCAGCTCGACGAAGCCTTCGCCGAGGTCCTGGCCCTTGGTTCTGCCTTCCGACAGCACCAGCGCGCACAGCCCCGTGCCCTGGATCAGGAACAGGCGCAGATGCGTCAGCACGACGAACTCCAGCTGCTCGCGCACCGAAGCCTGGCGCGGCAGGCCAGCCTCGATGGCGGCGATGATCTCGTCGTACCAGTCCTGGATGACGCGCATGCAGAGCTCGCGCTTGCCGCGGAAATAGGTGAAGACGGTGGCCTCCGAGATGGCCAGGCGCTGGGCGATCTCGGTCGTCGTCGCGCGCTCGTAGCCGCGCTCGGCGAACACCTCGCGGCCCACGCGCAGGATGTCGCGCACGCGCTGCTCGGCCTTGGGGCCTGCGGGGGATCTGCGCTGGGGCGTGACGGCGACGGTGGTCATCGAGGTCGCATTCTGCGCAATTCTTGAGTAACACTCAAGTCGGCATTGCATCCGTGTTCACCCTGGATTATTCTGGCGCCCCTCACGCGGCTCACGAGGCCGTCAATCAATAAGTTGAGCCCTGCTTAGTCGTTGACTCGAGCATGGGCTTCGCGGAGACACCATGCCGGTCCTCAATACCCAGCTCAACCCCCGCTCGGCCGATTTCAAGGCCAATGCGGACGCGATGCGCGGCCTCATTGACGACCTGAACGCCAAGCTCGCCAAGATCGCCCAGGGCGGCGGCGACGCCGCGCGCGCCAAGCACACGGCCCGCGGCAAGCTGCTGCCGCGCGACCGCGTCGAGATGCTGCTGGACCCGGGCACGCCCTTCCTCGAACTGGCGCCGCTGGCCGGCCTGAACCTGTACGACAACGCCGCGCCCGGCGGCGGTGTCATCGCCGGCATCGGGCGCGTGTCGGGCGTCGAATGCGTCATCGTCTGCAACGACGCGACCGTGAAGGGCGGCACCTACTACCCCATCACCGTCAAGAAGCATCTGCGCGCGCAGGAGATCGCCGCGCAGAACCGCCTGCCCTGCGTCTACCTCGTGGACAGCGGAGGCGCCAACCTGCCGAATCAAGACGAAGTGTTCCCCGACCGCGACCACTTCGGGCGCATCTTCTTCAACCAGGCCAACCTGAGCGCCGAAGGCATCCCGCAGATCGCCGTCGTCATGGGCTCGTGCACGGCCGGTGGCGCCTACGTGCCGGCGATGAGCGACGAGACCATCATCGTCAAGAACCAGGGCACCATCTTCCTGGGCGGCCCGCCGCTGGTGAAGGCCGCGACCGGCGAGGTCGTCACGGCCGAGGACCTGGGCGGCGGCGACGTGCACACCCGCCTGTCGGGCGTGGCCGACCACCTGGCCAACAACGACACGCATGCGCTGGCCATCGCGCGGCAGTCTGTCGCGCGCTTGAACTGGAGCAAGGTCAATCCGCTCGCTATGCTGGAACCGAAGGCGCCGGCCCACGACCCGGCCGAGTTGCATGGCGTCATCCCCACCGACACCCGCAAGCCCTTTGACATCCGCGAGATCATTGCCCGCATCGTCGACGGCTCGGAGTTCGATGAGTTCAAGGCCCGCTACGGCGCCACGCTCGTCTGTGGCTTTGCCCACATCGAGGGCATGCCGGTCGGCATCGTCGCCAACAACGGCATCCTGTTCGCCGAGAGCGCCAACAAGGGTGCCCACTTCATCGAGCTGTGCTGCCAGCGCAAGATCCCGCTGGTCTTCTTGCAGAACATCACCGGTTTCATGGTGGGCCGCAAGTACGAGAACGACGGCATCGCCCGCGCTGGCGCCAAGATGGTGACCGCCGTGGCCTGCGCCCAGGTGCCCAAGTTCACCGTCATCATTGGCGGCAGCTTTGGCGCCGGCAACTACGGCATGTGCGGCCGCGCCTATTCGCCGCGCTTCCTGTGGATGTGGCCGAATGCGCGCATCTCGGTGATGGGCGGCGAGCAGGCGGCCAGCGTGCTGTCCACCATCCGCCGCGACGCCGTCGAGGCCAAGGGCGGCACCTGGAGCGCCGACGAAGAGGAAGCCTTCAAGGCACCGCTGCGCCAGCAGTACGAGGATCAGGGGCATCCGTACTACGCGTCGGCACGGCTGTGGGACGACGGCGTCATCGACCCGGCCGACACGCGCCGTGTGCTGGCGCTGGGGCTGTCGGCGTCACTGAATGCGCCCATCCCTGAAACGAAGTTCGGCGTGTTTCGGATGTGATGACGCCACGCCTGCGCTCCACGCTGACCTCGTTGCTGGTCAGCCTTACCGTTGCTGCCAACGCCGCCACGCAGGAAGACCTGCGGCGCGTGGACGCCGCGCTGCGCCATGCCGCGTCGCCGTGGTGCGGCCGTCTGGCGGAAATCGACGCGCAGGGCCAGCGCCGCTGCACCGTGTCCTTCGAGAGCGTGGGGCCGATCGGCGCAGGCAACGCGTTCGCGGTGTTCGACATGACCCGCATCTCCGATGAGTTGCTGGCGGTGCTGTCTGAGGACGAACTCGCCGCAGCGATGGGCCATGAGCTGGCGCATGTGGTGCTGGGTCACGGCATCTTCAGAATGCGCCAGCAGAGCGCCAAAGGCCCGGACGAGGCGCAAGCCATGCTGCTGTCGCTCAATGAACAGTTCGGTATCGAGCCTCACGCAGACACTCCTCAAGACCCGCGCGCCCAGGAGCTGGACGYCGACACGCTCGGCCTGGTATTTGCCGGCCTGGCGGGGTACGACGTGCATCGCGGCGCGGCACTCTGGCGCACGGCCAGTCAACGCATTCCCGGCATGAAATCGCATGGCGGGCCCACCCACCCCGAAAACGCACGCCGACATGCCAACGCGGCCCGGGTGGCACACAGCTTCTGCCGCGCCGCCGCCGCATCGCAGCCACCCTGGCCCGCCACTGAACGGCTGCTGCCTCGCTACGAGCTGTCGCACGATGAAGCCGCACGTCAGCTCGATACGGCCCTGCTCAGCCGCGCCTGCGGCAAGCCCAACCCAGCCCGAATGCTGAAGAGATGACGRGATGGTCACCATCCGCCCGCTGAGCAGCAATGACTGCATGCAAACGCTCACCACGCTGCTGCACCTGTCCTACGCCAGCCTCGCGGCCCAAGGCTGGAACTTCACAGCCGTAGACCAGAGCGTCGRCATGACGCGTGAACGCCTGGCCGGCGCCCAGGGCTTCGTCGCCGAACGGGACGGCCGCTTCGTCGGCACGGTCGCCGTGCGCGGCCCCAAGCCTGCCGGCGAGGCCTACATCGCCGACCCGCCGCCACCGCTGTACACGACGGCTGGCACAGCCATCCTGTCCCAGCTGGCCGTCCATCCGGACTGCCGCGGTCAAGGCATCGCCGAGCGATTGATGGATGCCGCCGAGGCCTGGGCCTGCGAACAAGGTTTCGCCCGGCTCGCGCTGGACACCGCCGAGCCCGCCGTCGCGCTACGCCGCCGCTACGAGCGCCGCGGCTATGCCACCGTCGGCGGCGTGCAGTGGCAGGGCAAGACGTATGGATCCGTGCTGATGTGCAAGCCGCTTGGTGAGGCCGGCCGGACAATCCCGCACGGAAGAGCACTGCCATGAACACCTGCCTGACCGTCACGACCACGGGCCATGTCGCCCGCGTCACGCTGAACCGCCCCGAGGTTCGCAACGCCTTCAACGAGGTGTTGATCGCCGAGCTGACCGCCGCCTTCACCGACCTGGGCCAGCGCGCCGACCTGCGCGCCATCGTGCTGGCCGCCGAGGGCAAGGCCTTCTGCGCTGGCGCCGACCTGAACTGGATGAAGGCGATGGCTGGCTACTCCTGGGACGAGAACCATGCCGATGCCACCAAGYTGGCCGACATGCTGTGGGYGATCTACAGCTGCCCGGTGCCGGTGATCGCTCGCGTGCAGGGCGACGTCTATGCGGGCGGCGTGGGGCTGGTGGCCTGTGCCGACATCGTCGTCGCGGTGGACACAGCGGGCTTCTGCCTCAGCGAGGCCAAGCTGGGCCTGCTGCCGGCCACCATCGGCCCCTATGTCGTCAAGGCCCTGGGCGAGCAGGCGTCGCGGCGCTATTTCGTGACGGCGGAGCGCTTTGCCGCTGACGAAGCGAGGCGTCTGGGCCTCGTGCACGAGGTTGTCGCCGCTGATGCGCTGGACACGAAGATCGATGAACTCGTCGCCGCCGTCACCGCCAACGGCCCCGCCGCCGCGCGCGCCTGCAAGCAGCTCGTCAAAGACGTGGCCAGCCGCGAGATCACGCCCGAGCTGCGCGAAAACACGGCGCGCCGCATCGCCGACATCCGCGCCAGCGCCGAGGGCCGCGAGGGCGTGCAGAGCTTCCTGACCAAGACCAAGCCGTCCTGGTTGGGCGCCTGAGCCCATGGCCATCCTCAAGTACTCCTTCTCTCTGACGCCGTCTGCGGCGCCGGTTCCGGCCGCGCCCGAGGCACGGCATGAGTACGCCTATTCGGAGTTCCTGCTGGAACTGGCGGCCCGCTGGCGCCAGTTGCCGGTGCAGGACGACGACACGCTGAACTTCTTCTCGGACGAGGATGGCGCCGCCATCATCATCTCCGCTGATTTCTATGAGATCCCGGACGACAAGGCCCAGGGCCTGGCGGAGACCGTGGTTGCCAGCCGCCTCGAGGCCATCCAGA
This sequence comes from Roseateles sp. P5_E11, assembly GCF_054049355.1. Lineage (NCBI taxonomy): Bacteria > Pseudomonadati > Pseudomonadota > Betaproteobacteria > Burkholderiales > Sphaerotilaceae > Roseateles > Roseateles sp. P5_E11. Next base: position 19,376 of record NZ_JBFUMO010000008.1, read on the forward strand.
AGGCCAGCGCCGGGCCAGTCCAGGTGCTGCATCGGGCCATCAAGCCACACTCGGGCGGCGTTGGCCTGGAGTTGTCTTTCGCCGCGGAGGCGGAGAGCGAACACGTGCACCTCTACCTGGGCTACGTGACCTCCCGCAAGGTGCTGAACTTCTCCATGGTCTGCCAGCCCGGCCATGGAGCCGCTGCCTTGTTCAACGCGACAGTGTCGGGCTTTCGGCCGCGCCTGCCCTGACCCGCATGCCCCAGCTCGACGCCCTCCACCTGCTCGCCCTCGCCGCCGCCCTCGGCTGGGCCAGCGGCCTGCGCCTTTACCTGACGGTGCTGCTCGTCGGCATTGCCGGGCACTGGGGCTGGATCGCGCTGCCACCCGGGCTGCAGGTGCTGGCGTCGCCACTGGTGATGAGCTGCGCCGCGGCGCTGGCATTCGTCGAGTTCCTGGCCGACAAAATCCCCCTCGTCGACAGCGCCTGGGACGCGCTGCACACGCTGATCCGCATCCCCGCCGGCGCGGCGCTCGTGGCCGGACTCGTCAGTGGCTGGGCGGGCGACCATGGCCAGGCCTGGGCTGTCGTTGCAGCGCTGTTCGGCGGTGGCCTCGCGGCTGTGGCGCACACGGCCAAAGCCAGCACGCGCGCGGCGGCCAACACGTCGCCCGAGCCGTTCTCCAACATCGGCTTGTCGCTGATGGGCGATGTGGCCGTGCCGACCATGCTGTGGCTGGCCTGGGCGCACCCTTTCATCTTCTTCCCGCTGCTCGTCCTGGCCCTTGCCGTCATGGGCGCGCTGATCTGGCTGTGCTTCAAGTTCCTGCGCGCGCTGCTCAAGCGCGTGCGCCGCCCCTCTCCCGCATGACCTCTCCCTCCGATCTCGCCGCACGCAGTCGCGCCGCCGTCTGGCACCCCTGCACGCAGATGGCGCGCCTGGCCGACGTGCCGCCCCTGCCCATCGCCCGCGGCGATGGCCCCTGGCTGTTCGACACCGACGGCCGGCGCTATTTCGACGCCAACTCGTCCTGGTGGGTCAACCTGTTCGGCCATAGCGACAAGCCGCTTCACGACGCCATCAAGGCCCAGCTCGACACGCTGCCCCATGTGATGCTGGCCGGCTGCACCCACGAGCCCGCCGTGCGCCTGGCCGAGCGGCTGTCGGCCCGCACCGGCGGCGCGCTGGGCCACGCCTTCTTCGGCAGCGATGGCGCCAGCGCCGTCGAGATCGCGCTGAAGCAGAGTTTTCATTCGTGGAAGAACCGCGGCCGCGCCGACAAGCGCGAGTTCGTCTGCCTGAAGAACAGCTATCACGGCGAGACGCTGGGCGCGCTCAGCGTGACCGACGTGCAGGTGTTCCGCGACGCCTATGACCCGCTGCTGATGCGCGCCCACATCATCGCGTCGCCGGATGGGCGCCTGGGCAACGAGGCCGAGGCTTTGGAAGCCATGCGCGCGTTGCTGGCCGAGCGCCATGACCAGATCGCTGCCGTCATCGTCGAGCCGCTGATCCAGGGGGCGGCGGGCATGGTCATGTACGCGCCGGCCTATCTGAAGGGCCTGCGCGAGCTGACGCACGAGTTCGGCGTCCACCTGATCGCCGACGAGATCGCCATGGGCTGCGGCCGCACCGGCACCTTCTTCGCGTGGGAGCAGACGGGCGCGGATTGGCCGGATTTCATCCTGCTCAGCAAAGGCATCACGGGCGGCACGCTGCCGCTGTCGCTGGTGCTGACCACCGACGACGTGTTCGCCGCGTTCTGGAGCGAGGACGTCACGCGCGGCTTCCTGCATTCGCATTCCTACACCGGCAACCCGTTGGCCTGCGCGGCGGCCAATGCGGTGCTGGACCGCTTCGACGCCGGCCAGCTCGAAACAAACCAGGCCCAGGCCGAGCGCCTGACCCGCGCCTTTGCGCCCTTGGCCCCACGCGTGGCCCATCTGCGCCAGCGGGGCATGATCCTGGCCTTCGATGTGCCGCAAGCGCCACCGCGCTTCGCAGAAGCCTTCCACCTGAAGGCGCGCGAGCACGAACTGCTGATCCGCCCGATCGGCAACACCGTCTACCTGATGCCCCCTTACCTGATCGACGACGCGACCGCGGCCTTCCTGGCCCAGGCCGTGACGGCGACGTTGAACGATGTCCTTGCTTGATCACCTCCAGGCCAAGCTCCACGCGATTGCCGCGCAGAGCCTGACCCGTACGCTGCGCCGCGCCGACAACGGCACCGCGCCCCGCCAGACCATCAACGGCCGCGAGCTGCTGATGTTCTGCTCCAACGACTACCTCGGCCTGGCCGCCGAGCCTGCCATCGCCGAGGCGATTGCCGAAGGCGCTCGCCTGTGGGGCGGCGGCTCGGGCGCTTCGCCGCTGGTCAGCGGCCACAGCGCCGCGCACGAGGCCGTGACCGACACGCTGGCGCGCTGGTATGCACCGCACATCCCGCAGGCGCGAGCCATCGGCTTCTGCACGGGCTATATGGCCAACCTGGCCGTTGTGACAGCCCTGGGCGACGAGCACACCGAGATCTTCTCGGAGCAGCTGAATCACGCCTCGCTGATCGACGCCGCGCGCCTGGCCAAGGCCGCGGTCACGCGCTATGGCCACGCCGACGTGGCCGGCCTGCGCGCGCTGCTGGCGGCCAGCACCGCCAAGGTCAAGCTCATCGTCACCGACGCCGTGTTCAGCATGGACGGCGACCTCGCGCCGCTGCCGGCGCTGCTGGCCCTCGCCAACGAGTTCGACGCCTGGCTCATCGTCGACGATGCCCACGGCTTTGGCGTGCTGGGCGAAAAGGGCCGCGGCTCGCTGGAGCACTTCGGGTTGCACAGCGAACGCCTGATCCTCGTCGGCACACTGGGCAAGGCCGCCGGCCTCGCCGGCGCCTTCGTCGCGGCCCACGCCACCATCGTCGACTACCTGCTGCAGGCCGCGCGCAACTTCATCTTCTCGACCGCCTCCCCGCCGGCCGTAGAACATGCGCTGCTGACCAGCTTCGAGTTGATTGAAGGGCCGCTCGGTGCCGCCCGCCGTGCCAACCTCGTCGCGCTGCAAGCCCAGTTGCGCGACGGCCTGCTGGCGCTGATCGACCAGCACCCGCGCCTGGGCTGGTCGCTGACCGATTCGGCCACGCCCATCCAGCCGCTCATCGTCGGCGGCAATGCCGAGGTCATGGCCCTGGCCGCTGCACTGGAGAGCGCCGGCCTGCGCGTGCCCGGCATCCGCCCGCCCACCGTCGCCGCGGGCACCGCGCGGCTGCGCATCACGCTGTGCGGCACGCACACCGCTGCCGACGTGGACGCGCTGCTGACTGCGCTGCAGCGCGCCGCGGCGGCTCAGGAGCAGGCCGCATGACCGCCTTGAGAAGAGGTTTCTTCATCACCGGCACCGACACCGAGATCGGCAAGACCGCCGTCACGGCCGGCCTGGCCCACGCCTTCGCGCAGACCGGCCGGCGCGTCGCCGCGCTCAAGCCCATCTCGGCCGGGCAGGACTTCATCGGCGGCCACTGGCTCAACGACGACGTCGAGCGCCTGCGCGCCGCCGGCAACCTGGACCTCACATCGGCCGAAGTCGGCGCGCTGCAGCTGCGCACCGCCTGCGCACCCCATATCGCCGCCCGCATCGAGAACGATGCCATCGCCCGCGAACCCGTGCTGCACGCGCTGCGCACGGTCGCCTTCCGCGCAGACGTCGCCCTCGTCGAAGGCGTGGGCGGTTTTCGCGTGCCGCTCAACGACGAGTGGGACACGGCCGACCTGGCCACTGACCTGGGCCTGCCGGTCATCCTCGTCGTCGGCCTGCGCCTGGGCTGCATCAACCATGCGCTGCTGACGGCCGAGGCCGTGCGCGCCCGCGGCCTGACGCTGGCCGCCTGGGTGGCCAACACCGTGGATGAGCGTCAGCCTCACGTCACCGACAATCTGCAAGCTCTGCAGCGCGGCCTTGCCGTCCCCTGCCTCGGCCATGTGCCGCGCCTGGCCCACGCCGACCACGCCACGATGGCACGCCATCTGTCGCTCGAACCTCTGCTCGAACACCTCCCAGCATGAACCAGATCCAGACCCTCACCCCCACCTCCGACGCCGACCGCCGCCAGGCCAAGCCCTGGACCGTGAGCGAGATTGCGGCGCTGTTCGAGCTGCCCTTCAACGACCTGCTGTTCCGCGCCCAGCAGGTGCACCGCGAGCACTTCGACGCCAACGCGGTACAACTYTCGACGCTGCTGTCCATCAAGACCGGCGGCTGCGAGGAGGACTGCGCCTACTGCCCGCAGTCGGCCCACTTCGACACCGGCCTGAAGGCCGAGAAGCTGATCCCGCTGGAAGAGGTCATGGAAGCCGCCCGCGCGGCCAAGCAGAACGGCGCGACGCGCTTCTGCATGGGCGCCGCCTGGCGCAGCCCCAAGCCGCGCCACCTGGACGCCATCGGCGAGATGATTGCCGAAGTCAAGGCCCTGGGCCTGGAGACCTGCCTGACTGCCGGCATGCTGGAAGACGGCCAGGCCGAGCAACTCAAGAGCGCCGGCCTCGACTACTACAACCACAACCTCGACACCGCGCCCGAGTTCTACGGCCAGATCATCACGACGCGCACCTACCAGGACCGCCTGGACACGCTGGAGCGCGTGCGCCAGCAGGGGCTCAAGGTCTGYAGCGGCGGCATCGTCGGCATGGGCGAGACGCGCCGCCAGCGCGCCGGCCTGATCGCCCAGCTCGCCAACCTCGACCCTTACCCCGAGAGCGTGCCCATCAACAACCTCGTGCAGGTCGAAGGCACGCCGCTGGCCGGCACCGCGCCGCTGGATCCGCTGGAGTTCATCCGCACGATTGCCGTCGCCCGCATCACCATGCCGCGCGCCATGGTGCGCCTGTCCGCCGGCCGCGAGCAGATGCCCGAGACGATGCAGGCGTTGTGCTTCCTGGCCGGCGCCAACTCCATGTTCTACGGCGACAAGCTGCTGACGACGAGCAACCCGCAGGCCGAGAAGGATCGTGCGTTGCTGGAGCGGCTGGGCATGCGCTGTTCGACGGAAGCCGAGCTGACGCCGTCGGACGCCGCGGCCAAGGTACAGGTCTGCACGCACTGACATGAAGCAAGCCCTCCTGCTGATTGCCGTCCTCGCGCTGTCCGGCTGCGCCTTTGTCTACGACCAGGTGCAGGACATCGCGCAGACCCAGTGCGCCGGCAATGGCAACGCGCAAGACCGTCGCGCCTGCGAGAAGCGCAACGCACCGGCCTATGACGATTACGAGGCCCGCCGCAAGCGGCTGCAGGAAGGTAACAAGCCGGGCTGACCGCCCTCGCCTGTTTACCTTGCCTCAGCGCCAGTGATCCTGGCCCCGCCTGAACAACCGTGTAGAAGGTTCACGAGACCGGAGACAAGAAGAGATGTTCAAGAAAATCCTGATYGCCAACCGRGGYGCTCGCGCCGAAGGCGCGGTCGCGCCAGCGACAAATTGCKTGSTGRYCGGCRTWGCCGGRCASGCAGGCGAGTTCACCCCGGGAGCSCRYCATGTTTAAGAAGATCCTSATCGCCAACCGGGGTGAAATYGCCTGTCGAGTTGCGGCCACGGCCAAGCGCCTCGGCATTCAAACCGTGGCCGTCTACTCAGACGCTGACCGCGACGCACGGCACGTGCAGGCCTGCGACGAAGCCGTCCACATCGGCGGCCCGGCGCCGCGCGACTCCTACCTGCAGTGGCAGCGCATCCTCGAAGCTGCCAAGACGACCGGCGCGCAAGCAGTCCACCCAGGCTATGGCTTCCTGAGCGAGAACGAAGCCTTTGCCCAGGCCTGCGCCGATGCGGGCGTTGTTTTCATCGGCCCGCCGCCCAGCGCCATCCTCGCGATGGGCCTGAAAGCCGAGTCCAAGCGCTTGATGGAAGCGGCCAACGTGCCGCTGGTGCCGGGCTACCACGGCGCCGACCAGGACCCGGCGCTGCTGAAGCGCGAAGCCGGCCGCATCGGTTACCCGGTGCTCATCAAGGCCAGCGCCGGCGGYGGTGGCAAGGGCATGCGCGCGGTCTACAACGCCGACGAGTTCGACGCGGCGCTGGCCTCGTGCAAGCGCGAGGCCATCAACAGCTTTGGCGACGACGCGGTGCTGATCGAGCGCTATGTGCAAAAGCCCCGCCACATCGAGATCCAGGTCTTCGGCGACTCGCACGGCGACTGCGTGTATCTCTTCGAGCGCGACTGCTCCGTGCAGCGCCGCCACCAGAAGGTGCTGGAGGAAGCCCCAGCCCCCGGCATGACGCCAGAGCGCCGTGCGCAGATGGGCGAGGCCGCCGTGGCCGCTGCGAAGGCCGTCGGCTATGTCGGTGCCGGCACCGTGGAGTTCATCGCCGAGCAGGACGGCCGCTTCTATTTCATGGAGATGAACACGCGGCTGCAGGTCGAGCACCCGGTGACGGAAGCGATCACGGGCCAGGATCTGGTCGAGTGGCAATTGCGCGTGGCCTCGGGCGAGCCCCTGCCGCTGAAGCAACACGAGCTGCGCATGCACGGCCATGCCATCGAAGCGCGCATCTGCGCCGAGAACCCGGACGCCGGTTTCCTGCCCGCCACGGGCAGGCTGGACGTGGCACGCTGGCCCGAGCATGTGGCTTTCCAGCGAGGCAACGTGCGCATCGACGCCGGCGTGCGCGAAGGTGATGCGATCAGCCCCTTCTACGACTCGATGATCGCCAAGCTCATCGTCTGGGGCGAGGACCGCGCGCAGGCGCTGGCCCGACTGGACCTGGCCCTGCGCGATACCCACATCGTCGGCCTGCAGACCAACGTCGCCTTCCTGCGCCGCTGCGCGGCCACGGCGTCGTTCTCGAAGGCCGATCTCGACACCGGCCTGATCGAGCGCGAGAAGGCGGTGCTGTTCGACCAGCCCGGCCTGCCGCTGCGAGTCAGCGCGGCTGCGGTCATCGCGCACACGCTGGCTGTCGAGGGCACGCGGCAAAGCAACGACCCGTGGAGCGCCCGCGATGGCTGGCGTCTCTTCGGCTCGGCGACACGGCGCTTCGATCTGGAGGCCGGCGGCGTGCATCACGAGGTTCTGCTGTCCCGCCACCACCGCGGCGGCATGACGCTGACGGTCGAGAGCGAAGCCATCGAGTTCGCGGTTCAGTCCGCCGACACCGAGACACATGAACTCTTCCTCGGCGCCGATCGCCTCCGCGTGAAGACCTACGCCCGGGGCGAACGCGTCGCCGTCTTCGCCGCGAACGGCTCGGCCGTGCTGACCGAGGTGGACCTCATTGCCCACGCCGGGGATTCGCCCAGCGAAGGCGGCCGCCTCACGGCGCCCATGCCCGGCAAGCTGATCGCCTTCCTCGCCCAGGCCGGCGACACCGTCACCAAGGGCCAACCGCTGGCCGTCATGGAGGCGATGAAGATGGAGCACACCATCTCGTCGCCCCGCGACGGCAGAGTGGCGGAGCTGCTGTTCGCCGTCGGTGATCAGGTCGGCGATGGCGCCGAACTCCTCAAGCTGGACGCCTGAACCATGGCCCTCCCCACCCACGTCAAGATCCTCGATGTCGGCCCGCGCGACGGGTTGCAGAACGAGAAGGAAAACGTCTCGACCGAGCACAAGGCGCGGCTCGTCGCGATGCTGCAGGACGCCGGTTTGAAGGAGATCGAGGTCACCAGCTTCGTCAGCCCGAAGTGGGTGCCGCAGATGGGCGACAACGCCGCCGTCATGGCGGCCATCGAGCGCCGCACCGGTGTGCGCTACTCGGTGCTCGTGCCCAATCTGAAGGGTCTGGAGCCCGCGCTGGCGACGAAGCCCGACGAGATCCTCGTTTTCACGGCCGCGAGCGAAGCCTTCACGCAGAAGAACATCAACTGCTCCATCGCCGAGAGCCTGGAGCGCTTTGCGCCGGTCATAGCAGGCGCACACGCCGCCGGCATCAAGGTGCGCGCAGCGCTGTCCTGTTCGCTGGGTTGCCCGTATGAAGGCGAGATCACCGCCGACCAGGTCGAGGCTGTCGTGAAGCCGCTGCGCGAGCTGGGCGTGGACGCGATCGACATCGCCGACACCATCGGCGTCGGCACGCCGCGCAAAGTGCAGGCGGCCATGGAGCGGGCGCTGAAGCACTTCCCGCTCGCCGAAGTGTCGGGTCACTTCCACGACACCTATGGCCAGGCGCTGAGCAATGTCTACGCGAGCATGGAACTGGGGCTCCACAGCTTCCACGCCAGCGTGGCCGGCCTGGGCGGCTGCCCCTATGCCAAGGGCGCGACCGGCAATGTCGCCACCGAGGACATGGTGTTCCTGCTCAATGGTCTCGGCATTGAAACCGGCATCGACCTCGACAAGCTCGTGGACGCCGGCGCCTATATCTCCAACGTGCTGGGCCGCCCGCCGGTGTCGCGCGTGGCGCGCGCCGTGCTCGCGAAACGAGCGGGCTAGGCTCGCTCGCAGCTTCTTTCGGGCCCGCCGCGCCTTGCGGCGTCAGCCCAACCGATCCAACGCGTTCTCGATCTGACCGCGCTCGTGGTCACCCAGGCCGCGCCCGGCGCGGCGCACGCGCTCAACGAGACCGGCATCGACCGGCTTGGCCTGGCCCAGCTTCTCGGCCACGCGCAGCAACACCTGCAGGCGCTCGAAGCCGCCTTCCATGCTCTCGGCGCTGGCCAGCACGCGCTCCAGGCCTGCGGCCGCCAGCTTGGGCCGGTCCAGCAGGCGGTTCAAGGCCTCGCGCCGTTCGAAGCCGCCCGAGATGCCGCCGGCTGCACGGGCATAGGCGTCGACCAGCTCGGCCTCGTCGCCCTGCATGCGTTGCGCCACGGCGCCGAGGGCCTCGCGCTTCTCGAAATCACTCTGGATGCGCGCCGCCGCCTGCACGGCGGCCGCGAGCACGGCGGGTTGGGGCGTCGCCGACACCTGGTTGTCGATGGCCGTGCGCAGTTCGAAGTCGCCGCCGATACGGCCCAGTGCCTCGGTCCAGGCCGCGAGCACGGCAGGCCTGTCGAGCAGCTTGGGCGCCAGCGCCCCCAGGGCCTCACGGCGCTCGAAGTCGCTGTCGATGCCGGCCACGGCGGCCAGCCAGGCCAGCTGCTGGGGTTCGTTCAGCGGCTGGCGGGCAATGGCGCTCAAGGCCTCGCGACGCTCGAAGGCACCTTGCAGGGTCGTGGAGGCGGTGATCAGGCGGTCCAACGCCACCGCGGGCAGCGGCGCGTCGAGTTGCAGCGCGGCCTCGATGCGGCGGCGGCGCTGGAAGTCCTCCCGGGCACGCTCGATGTCGGTAAGCACCGCATCGACACCGCCCTTGGCGAACAGCTTGCGGGCACGCACCTGCGGGTCGGTCAGGTCCTCGGCCAAGCGCTGCACGGCCTTGGCCCACCACTGGCGACCGGCCTGGTCCAAAGGCAGGCTCTCGTTGCCGACCCGGTACTCACGCTCGATGCGGCCCTCGCCCATGGACTTCAGCACCATCTCGCGCGTCAGCCCGCCCTCGCGCTCCTTCACGGTCAGGGTGCCCGTCAGCGCCTGTACTTCATCCTCGGCGTCGTTGAACACCGCCTTGCCGTCCAGCGTCACGGAGAAGCTGCCGCCGGGATAGCGGCTGTAGATGCGCGTGCCACGCACCGAGAAGGACATGCCGTCGCTCAGGCCACCAAGGTCGAAGCGATCCAGAAGACTACGTCCATCGGTGTGGCTGACGACGACCGCCGGCAGCGCGACGAGGGCGACCACCATGGCGCCCACCAGCCCCAGGCGAAGGCCGCGGCGCTCGCGCGGAGCGTCCTCACCCTCGACCTCGGCCTTGAGCAGGCGGCGCACACGGGCGAACAAGGGCGAGCCCGCGCTGGCGGCACCGCAGGCCAGGGCGGGGCCGTGGCCGCCTCCCTGGGCCTTCAGTGCCTCAGCGCAGCGCAGCAGGCTTTGCGCCAGGGCCAGGCGCTGGCCGGTCGGTGCAGCGGCCGCAGCATCGCAGGCCAGCTCGGCCAGCAGGTCCAGGCGCTGCAGCGCGACGCGGTTCAGCACCTGCGGCCACAGCAGGGTCTTCATGACGGCGGCAAGCAGGCGCCAGGCGGGGTCGCGGCGGCGCAGATGAGCCAGTTCATGGCCGAGCACGGCACGAGCTTCGTCGTCCGGCAGGTCCAGGCACCAGGCCGGCAGGCAGAGCACCCGGCCCGGCGCCAGCAGCGGGCTGGCCCAGTTGGCGCGTGCATGGCGCAATGAGGGCAGGGGCAGGCGCATGTCGGCAGCGAGGCGCACGGCCAGGGTTCGCCAACGCGCGTCAGCCAACTCGGGCAGGCAGCGCACGGTGCGGCGCAGCCAGGCCCACTGCAGGGCCAGGCCCAGCAGCATCAACACGGCACCCGCCAGCCACAGCGCCATGAAGCCGATGGCGACGTCATGGGCCTGCGGCGCCAGCGGCGTCGTGATGGGCAAGGCGCCGAGCTGAGCGCTGGGCCGCGCGGCGGCGGGCGCCTCGACGACGATGAGCCGAACATCGGCGGGCACCGGCGCGGCCTCCTGCACGACGACGGCGGGCCGCACGACATCGGCCGGCGCGGTCTGAGGCAACGTGGGCAGCAGCGGCAGGCTGGCGCTGACGAGGCCGCCCAGCAAGGCCAGGCGCCACAGCGTCTCCTGCGTCGACAGGGCCAGGCGGGCCAGCATGCCGGCGCGCTCGGCCACCCACAGCGCACCGATCAACAGGCTGCTGTGCAGCAGATAGCTGCACAGCCAAGTCAGCAGCACATCAGTCATCGCACATCTCCCTTGCGTTGTTTCAGCAGCGCCTGCAGCTCGGCCAGTTCGCCGGCATCGACGCCGCGGGCGTCCAGCAGATGGCTGACGAGGGCGCTGGCACGACCGGCGAACAGGCTGTCGACCAGGCTGCCCACCATGGAGCGTTGCACGTCAGCCTGGGTCACGAGGGGCTGATAGAGCAGCGCCCGACCCTCGCGCCGGCTGCTGAGCAGGCCACGCTTTTCCAGGCGCGTCAGCAGCGTCGCCACCGTCGTGTGCGCGAGATCGCGCTCGCCGCGCAGCGCTTCCGCCACATCGGCCGTACTGGCCTCGCCGCGCGCCCAAAGCACGCGCATCAGGCTGAGCTGCAGCTCGCTCAGCGACACGTCCCCACTGCCGGTGTCCTCATCCATCACGATCTTCTACAGTTGTCGTACTACAAATGTAGAAGACCGCCATGAAGGCAGCAAGTGTCTTTCGGCAGGGGGTCAGACAGGCGGGTTGCGCAGCCGCTGGCTGAACCACCACAGATGGCCGTCCGGGTCGAGGCAGCCATAGCTGCGGTCGGTCCAGTACTCCGCACCGTAGTCGTTGTCGGTCAGCTCGTAGGTCACGTTGGCGCCGGCCGCGCGGGCCTGGGCGCAATGCGCATCGACGTCGTCGACATAGAGGAACAGCGTCTGCGTGTTGACGCCGTCGACGGCCTTGGGGGAGCGCCCCGCTACGCCAAAGCGCGCCTCGCGCTCGGCGCTGCCCTCGGCCACCATGACGATGGCTTCGCCATAGCGGATCTCGCTGTGCATGACGCTGCCGTCCGGCGCGTCGACGACGATCTCGACCTCGAAACCGAAGGCTTGGCAATACCAGGCGACGGCTTCGCGGGCGTTCTCGCAGTACAGGGCCGACGACAGGCGCGGCCAGCCGGGTGGGGTGGGTTTGGCGAAACCAAGGGTTTTCATCGCGGTCTTGCTGAAGCCGGGGTGCGGTTCAATCCTCGCACCCCGACTGACGCGCCGCCACACCATGAAACTGTTTGAACTGCTTGCCGCCTGCGCTCTCACCCTGCTCTGCGCCCTGCCCGTCCAGGCCCAGGAGGCGCCCATCTACGACGCCGCCAAGGCCCAGGCCTGGGGTGCCAACGACCAGGGCCTGCGCCCCTATGTCCTCGTGCTGCTGAAGAACGGCCCCAAGCGCATGCCGGACGGCCCGGAGCGGGACGAGATGTTCAAGGGCCATTTCGCCAACATGCAGCGCCTGGCCAAGGAAGGCCTGCTCGTCTATGCGGGCCCGCTGGATGGCCAGAACGGCCTGCGCGGCCTCTTCATCTTCGCCACCAAGGACCCCGAGGTCGCCCGCAAGGCCGTCGACACCGATCCCGTCATCATCAACGGCGAGATGGTGGCCGATGTGCACCGCCACTTCGGTTCGGCGGCGCTGATGGCGGTCAACGAGTGGCATACGAAGCTGATCAAGCCCAAGCCTTGACCACACCCCTTGAGCAGGTGGGAACGCGGTCATGTCGCTCCGTTACGCTTGCGTTCTGAGGGAGAAGAACAGAATGCGACGAGTTGCAGCAGTGCTGGCATGGGCGCTAGCCGTGGGTATGAGCGGTTGCGGTGGTGGCGGCGGTGCTCCCACGGAGCCCGCTCCCACCCCGCAGTTGCGGCTCAGCGCGGCCACGGACGATGCCAGCCGCGCGCCCGGCGGGGTTGTTCACCTGCACCGCGTTGAACTGCGCAACACCGGCAATGCCAGCGCACGCGCGGTGGTCGTGTCCGTCAGTCCCGATGCCCAGGCCCTGCAGCTGCCGCTGAGCTGCGAGACCGCCGGCTGCACGCCACGCAACGATGGTGGCGTCGACATCGCCGAGATTCCCGCCGGCGCCACCGTGGTGCTTCGCCAGCAGCTGCGCGTCAAGCCCGCCTACCGTGGCGCGGTGCGCAATGTCTGGCAGGCTGGCGCCACGGGCGCCAGCACGATCTGGCGGCAGGAACTCACCGCCTATGTGGTCGATCTGGCTGTCACTGTCGACGTGCCGGCCGGTGCCGCGACAAGCCCGCCCTCGACGAGCACCTACGAGGTGACCTTGTCCAACCTGGGGCCGGACGATGCCGCCGACGTGAGCTGGAATCTCCTCACGCTGCCCGGGCAGACGTGGCGCATTGCGGGCTGCACGGCGAACACAGGCTCCAACTGCCCAACCGCGTTGGGCGAAGCGATGACGCTTGCGCGCCTGCCCGCCGGCGGCATGCTGAAGCTGCAGGTGCAGGTAGACGAGCCGGACACCTATAGAGAAGGCCTGGGCAGCCGGGCCGACGCGGCGGGCGATGCCAATCCGGCCAACAACGAAGCGGTGAACGGCCAGTCCGCGGCTTACCAGCTCTTCATGAGCGATCTGGAGGGCCGTCACTACCGACTGACCCTCGGCGTGTTAGACACGCTACGTGCCATGGCCGCGGGAGTCGACTACCGCGCGCCGTTCCACATCAACGTCACGGGAACAGGATTTCTTGGTGCCTACGTCAGCACGAACGCGCCGTGGAGCCGCGGCATCGTGAACATGGTGGGAGGACCGTTCGTTGTGCTCGGGTTGGACATCGGCGGCGTGCGCAAGCCCTACCTGGCGCCGCGCCGCCTGGTCACCCAGCTCAGCGAGCTGGAGGGTTTCAGCTTCAACGTGCTGGGCTCGCGCTCGGATGCCAGCGGCAAGCCGCAGGACGCCTATGTCGGCTCGGCCCTGTTCAAGGACGGTGGGCTGCAGCTGTGCCTGCCCGACGCGCCCACGCCCTTCGAGCAATGTCCGGYCGCGAGGCTGACCCGCTTCGAAGCCGCGCTCGTCGGCAGCGAGATCGAACTYGTGTCACGGGACAGGGTGGTGCGGCTGCGCGCGGCCGCCAGCCCCGACGGCCCCGTGCTGGTCTCGTCGTCCCGCGATGCCGCGACAGGTGCCAGCGAGTTCTGGATGGCCCTGCCTGCCAAGGCGCTCCATGCCTTCACCAGCTACGACGACGAGTTGCACGAGACCACGTTCGAAAGCGCCAGTGGCCAGTCCACGGCCAGCAACGGCTTCGTCAGATCCAGCAGCGACAACTTGCCCTACATCGACCTGCCGCTCGGGATGCCGCCCACGAGCGCCCTGCAGTACTTACAACAAACGGGCACGTTGGGCCTGTGCGGCCTGTCGGCTCAGTTGTCAGGCAGCGCGCAACCGGGCGTGTTCCAGGGTGTGCTGCGTGGGGACTGGCTGCCGGGAGCGTTCAGCAATGGCCAGTTCGTGAAGGAGCGCCTGTGCTTTGCAGGCACCGTTCATCACGTGCAGACGATGAACATGGCCGTCTTCCTCGGCGCTCGTGGTGGCGACCTGATGGGCCGCTGGATGTTCGTCAGCAACTGATCGCGGCAGGCTACGAAAGAGCCGCTACGCCTGCGGCCCGGAACAAAAGGGAGTTCTCGACATGATCCTGGGCATAGACCTCGGCACCACGCACAGCGCGGCCGCCGTTTTTCGCGACGGCGCGCCGGTGCTGATCCCCAATGCCCACGGGGACTACCTGACGCCATCGGCCGTCAGCCTGGACGAGCAGGGCCACACTCTCGTCGGCCTGGCTGCCCGCGAGCGCGCCGGCCTGCACGCCCAGTCCACCGCGYTGGCCTTCAAGCGCTGGATGGGCAGCGACAAGCCAATCGCCTTGCGCACCGGCCGGCACGAGAAGTCGCTGCGCGCCGAAGAGCTGTCGGCGTTGGTGCTGCAGTCGCTGAAGGCCGACGCCGAGGCCTTCCTGGGCGAGCCCATCACCGAGGCCGTCATCACGGTGCCGGCCTACTTCAACGAAGCCCAGCGCCGCGCCACCCGCACGGCAGGCGAGATCGCCGGGCTGAGGGTCGAG
>NZ_JBFUMO010000009.1:0-30363 GCF_054049355.1 Roseateles sp. P5_E11
CACCTCGGGAATGCGGCCGACGCCCATCATGAAGAGCGAGACCGACATGTTCGTGAGGATGATGACGCCGCCCATGCCCGCCTCGGAGCTGATGTTCAGCGCGGCGCACAGCACCAGCGCGAAGTTCAGCAGCAGGAAGACGCACAGCAGCACGGCGTAGGGCAGCAGCCCATCGGCAATGCCCGGCATGACGAGGATCAGCGCCACCGCGCCGGCGCTTAAGCCAGCCCACGGCAACAGGAAGCTGGCGAGCAGGCCCAGCAGCTTGGCGCGCACATAGTCGCCTGGCGACAGCGGCAGGCTCAGCACGAACAGCAGCGAGCGGTCCTTGCGTTCGGAGGCCACGCCGAACAGCGCCAGCATGACGCCCAACGCAATGATCGCCGTCAGCCAGACGATGAAGCCGATGTTGAAGCCCACCTCGCCGCTGGCCGCGGTCAGCAGCCCGGCAAAGCCGGCAGCGGTGGCGCCGACGAGCAGCCAGCGGTAGACGTAGAGCTCCTTGGCAACGAGCTTGCGGGTGAGCAGCTTCATGACGGGTGTGCCTCTTGGGCTTGCCGGCTGTGCATGACGGTGGCGACGAAGACTTCTTCCAGGCTCATGCGGTGCACCTCTTGCACCGGTGCGCCGAGGCGGGCAAGGAAGTCGTCGTTGAAGCCGTCGATGGTCAGCGTGACGTTGGGGCCGTCGACGTCGCGGTGGACGATCTCTGGCAGACGCCAATCGGGCGCACCGTCCGGTAGCCGCAAACGCAGCGTGCGCCAGCGTTCGAGGAAGTCCTCCTTGTTGTTGGACGCCACGACACGGCCACGATCGATGAAGGTGATGCGGTCGGAAATGCGCTCCACGTCCAGCGTGTTGTGCGACGAGAACAGGATGGAGCGGCTGTCGTCGCGCAGCACGTCCATGAACTCGGTCAGCAGTTCCTGGCGGGCGACCGGGTCCATGCCCGAGGTGGGCTCGTCCAGCACCAGCAGGCGCGGGCGCCGCGCGAGCGCCAGCAGCAGCAGGGCCTTGGCCTGTTCGCCCGTGGACAGGCTCTTGGCCATCTGCCCCCCATGCAGGCCGAAGCGCTTCAACAGCGTGGCGGCGTAGGTTGCGTCCCAGCCGGGGTAGAGGGACGCGACGAAGTCCATGTGCCAGGCCAGCGTCGCCTGCGGCAGCAGCTTCATGTCGTCGCTGACGAAACCGACATCGGCTTTGGCGGCGGCCTGGTCTTGAGGCATGTCGTGGCCGAGCAGGCGAATGCTGCCAGCGTCAGGTGTCAGCAGGCCCATCAGCAGCCGGATGGTGGTGCTCTTGCCGGCGCCGTTCGGGCCGACGAGCCCCATGATCTGGCCCTGCTCAAGGTCGAGGGACACGTTCTCCAGCGTGAAGAAGCGGAACGCCTTGCGCACGCCGTTCATCTCAATGGCTTTCGCGCTCATTTGTCGGGCTCCTGATTCAGCGCGTTGCGCAGTCGTTCGATCAAATCCGGCTCGGGCATGGCCAGCGACCTGGCAATCTCGCCAGCCGCGGCGAGGTGGGTATCGAGCTGGGCCAGGCGCATGTCCTTGGCCAGGCCTTGCGCGTCGGCCACGAACGAACCCTTGCCGTGGCGGGTGACGATGACGCCTTCGGATTCCAGGTCCAGGTAGGCGCGCTTGACGGTGATGACGCTGACGCGCAGATCCGCCGCCAGCGCGCGGATGGACGGCAGCTCCTGCCCGGCTGGCCAGTCCCCGGCGGCAACGCGCTGGCGGATCTGTTCGACGATCTGGAGGTACATCGGCCTCGCGTCGGTCTGCGAGATGAAGAGACTGCTGTGCATAATGTGTATACACAGAATATATGCGCAGTCCGGCGAATGCAAGCGGCGGAATGAAAAGAGCGGCCCGCGGGCCGCTCTTGCCGGTCGATTCAACCGCCGTCTAGAGCTTCAGCAGGGCTTCCAGATTCACGCGCAGCTTGAATTCCGCCGGTGCCAGGCTGGCCGAGATGGCCTGGGCGGCCAGTCGCGTATCGCGTGGCACGGGGTTGCTCAACGGGCTGCCGCTCTTGCCGATCAATGCAGCGACGAGAGGCTCATTGGCGCTGAAGCCGCGTTTGAAGACGAGCCCGACTTCGCCATTGGCCAAGCGCACGATGCTGCCGGGTGGGTACAGGCCCACGGTCTTGATCAGCGCCGCGCCGGCTTCGTCAGGCTGGCCGAGTTCGTCGAGGAAGACGGCGCGGGCGGCCGCGGCGCCGCTCATGGCCTGGCGGCTGCGGCGGGGCGACAAGCGCGCGCCGAAGAGATCGATGCGGCGCAGCAGTCGGGCCAGCTTCTCGCCATCGCTGCGGCTGCCGAGCGGGCCGGGCCCGGCCTCGTGATGGAGGCGCACGGCGGTCAGCCAGACGGGGTCGGCGACGCCGACCTGGGCCAGGCGCTGCGCAGCGCGGTCGCCGTGAGCGGCCAGGGCCTGGCGCTGGGCGGGCGTGGCGGCGTCGAGCTGGCTGGCCAAGCGGTCGTGGGCGGGGCCGGCGCCGTAGTTCATCGTCAGCGCGGCGCCCTGCAGCGCGCTGCGCAGTTCCGGTGCCAGTTGCATCTGCTGGGCGACCAGGTCGCAGAGCAGCAGCGTCAACAGCGCGTGACGGGCGCTGTAGTCGCCGAATTCCTGGCTGCTCTCGAAGATCAGCAGCATCAGGGTTGCGTCAGGGTGGGCGTGCAGGCGCTTCAGCGCGGTGTCGCGCAGCGCGGCCAGTCGGGCGGTGAAATCAACCGGATCGGCCTCGCGCAGCAGGCTGTGGGTGTGCAGCAGCAGGTTGGACCAGGCCTCGCGCGGGCCGAGTTCCACCTTGGTCGGGGCCAGAGTGTCGAGCCGGAAACTGCCGTCGGCTTTGACGATGTCGGACAGCGGCACGTCCTGCATGACCATGGTGTCCAGCCGATGGGCCAGCGCGCGCTGGTACTCCATGGTGTCTGCGGAGTTCACCCACGCGCCGCCATCGACGAGGCTGCGCACCAGCGGCGAGTCGCGCAGCACCTGGCCGCGCGCGAACAGCAGCTTGCCGTTGGCGTCGAACAGGTCGTACGGCAGGGTCATGCCCAGGCGCAGCGTGCGGGTCGGTAGAGGGATGAGTTCAGAGGCCATGGATTGAGGCATTCTCAACGGCCTTCGGCTTCGGCAAGCCGATCTTGAGCGAGGACGAAGGGGTGGCTGCGTAGAATTCCCGGCCATCCGAGGAGCGCTGCGACGGGTTTTCTTGCCTGCCAGGCTCGGATTTCTGAAAACGGCGCTCATCGATCCTCTGCCTGAGCCCCATCGATGACCACGCCCCCTTCGCCTCCTGCACTGAAGCTCTCTGGCCTCGAGCCCGTCGCCATCGATGCCGGCAGCCTGTTCGTCAACATCGGCGAGCGCACCAACGTCACCGGCTCCAAGGCCTTCGCGCGCATGATCCTGGCGGGGGAGTTCGAGAAGGCGCTGGCCGTCGCGCGCCAGCAGGTCGAGAACGGCGCCCAGGTCATCGACATCAACATGGACGAGGCCATGCTGGACAGCCAGGCGGCCATGGTGCGCTTCCTGAACCTGATCGCCGGTGAGCCCGAGATCGCGCGCGTGCCGATCATGATCGACTCGTCCAAGTGGAGCGTCATCGAGGCTGGCCTCAAGTGCATCCAGGGCAAGGGCATCGTCAACTCCATCTCGATGAAGGAAGGCGAGGATGAGTTCCGCCGCCAGGCCAAGCTCGTGCGCCGCTACGGTGCCGCGGCCGTGGTGATGGCCTTCGACGAGAAGGGCCAGGCCGACACCTTCGCCCGCAAGACCGAAATCTGCGAGCGGGCCTACCGCATCCTGGTCGACGAGGTCGGCTTCCCGGCCGAGGACATCATCTTCGACCCCAACATCTTCGCCATCGCGACCGGCATCGAGGAGCACGACAACTACGCCGTGGACTTCATCGAAGCCACGCGCTGGATCAAGCAGAACCTGCCCGGCGCCAAGGTGTCAGGCGGCGTGTCCAACGTGTCTTTCAGCTTCCGTGGCAACGAGCCGGTGCGCGAGGCCATCCACACCGTCTTCCTGTACCACGCCATCCAGGCGGGCATGGACATGGGTATCGTCAATGCCGGCATGGTGGGCGTGTACGACGACCTTGATGCCGAGTTGCGCGAGCGCGTCGAGGACGTTGTGCTGAACCGCCGCGCGGATGCGGGCGAGCGCCTCATCGAGATCGCCGACCGCGCCAAGAGTGCCGGCAAGGACGATTCGGCCCGTCTGGCCTGGCGCGCCGGCGATGTGAACCAGCGGCTGTCGCACGCGCTGGTGCATGGCATCACCGACTTCATCACCGAAGACACCGAGGAAGCCTGGCAGGCCATTCTGGCCAAGGGCGGCCGGCCGCTGCACGTCATCGAAGGCCCGTTGATGGCCGGCATGAATGTCGTCGGCGACCTGTTCGGCCAGGGCAAGATGTTCCTGCCGCAGGTGGTGAAGAGCGCGCGCGTTATGAAGCAGGCCGTGGCCCACCTGCTGCCCTATATCGAGGAAGAAAAGCGGCTGCTGATCGAGGGCGGCGGCGACGCCAAGCCCAAGGGGAAGATCGTCATCGCCACCGTCAAGGGCGACGTGCACGACATCGGCAAGAACATCGTCACGGTGGTCTTGCAGTGCAACAACTACGAGGTCGTCAACATGGGCGTCATGGTGCCGGCCCAGGACATTCTGCGCAAAGCCAAGGAAGAGGGCGCGGACATCATCGGCCTGTCCGGGCTGATCACGCCGAGCCTGGAGGAGATGCAGCACGTCGCGGCCGAGATGCAGCGCGACGACTACTTCGCTTCGCGCCACATGCCGCTGCTGATCGGCGGCGCCACGACCAGCCGCGTGCACACGGCCGTCAAGATCTCGCCGCACTACGACGGCCCGGTGGTCTACGTGCCCGATGCGTCGCGCGCCGTGGGCGTGTGCACCGAGCTGCTCAGCGACGACCGCGCCGCGGCCTATATCGCAGAGCTGAAAGCCGACATCGAGAAGACCCGCGAACTGCATGCCAACAAGAAGCAGACGCCGCTGGTGACGCTGGCTGCCGCACGGGCCAACAAGGCCGTGCTGGACCTGAGCCGCGTCGCGCCCGCCCCGAAGTTCACCGGTCGTCGTGTGCTGAAGAACCTGGACCTTGCGGAACTGACCCGCTACATCGACTGGGGCCCTTATTTCCAGACCTGGGACCTGGCTGGCCCGTATCCGGCCATCCTTGATGACGCTGTCGTTGGCAGCGAGGCGCGCAAGGTGTTTGCCGATGCGCAGGCGATGCTGAAAAAGATCATCGACGGCCGCTGGCTGCAGGCGCATGCCGTCTTCGGCCTCTACCCGGCCGCGCGCGTCAACGAGGACGACATTGCCATTCGCAGCGAACCGCCCATGGTCTGGCACGGCCTGCGCATGCAGTCAGAGAGGCCCGTCGTCGAAGGAGTGAAGCGCCCCAACCGCTGCCTGTCCGATTTTGTTGCGGAAGAGGGCGACCACGTCGGCATGTTCGCCGTCACCGCGGGCCTGGGCGTCGACAAGAAGGAGGCGGACTTCCTCGCCACCCATGACGACTATTCGGCCATCATGCTCAAGGCCCTGGCCGACCGCCTGGCCGAGGCCGCCGCAGAGTGGCTGCACGAGCGCGTGCGGCGTGAGTTCTGGGGCTATGCGCCGGCCGAGGCGCTGAGCAATGCAGAGCTCGTGGCCGAGAAGTACGAAGGCATCCGCCCCGCGCCCGGCTACCCGGCCTGCCCCGACCATCTCTCCAAGCGCGACCTGTTTCGCGTGCTCGCGCCCGACGAGATCGGCATGGGCCTGACCGACAGCATGGCAATGACGCCAGCGGCCAGCGTCAGCGGCTTCTACCTGGCGCACCCTGACGCGGCGTACTTCAATGTCGGCCGCATCGGCGACGACCAGCTCGCCGACTGGGCCGTGCGCTGTGGCTTGGACGAGACCGAGGCGCGCCGCGCGCTGGCGCCGCTGTTGGGCTAGGTCGACACCCTGGGCCTGAAGCGGTTTCGTCCTACAGGGAGGGCCGCTGTAGGGGCGGCATGCTTCGGGTCATACCAACCACATCGGAGGCCCCATGTCGACCCCCATGAATTCCGTCAAGTCCACGCAGATCGTCGCCGGCGTCGCCGTCGTGCTGGCGCTGCTCGGTGGCGCCTATGCAGTGGGCCGGTCGCAGACGGTCACCAGTGAGCCGATTGCCGCGACGACACAGCAGCAGACCACCGCCGCACCGCAACGGCTGGCCAGTGCCGACCCGGTACGCCAGGCCCAGCCGGCGCCCGTGGTTGAAACCCAGGCCCCGCCCGCGCTGTGCGACAGCTGCGGCCGCGTGACCGACGTGCATACCGAGGCGCGCCGTGGCAAGGGCAGCGGCGTCGGTGCCGTGGGCGGCGCCGTCGTCGGCGGCCTGCTGGGCAATATGGTGGGTGGCGGCAACGGCAAGAAGCTCGCCACCGTGGCGGGCGCCGTGGGTGGCGGTTATGCCGGCAACGAGATCGAGAAGAACCAGAAGAGCTACAACGTCTGGATCGTGCAGGTGCGCGAGCGTGATGGCCGTCTGCGCCGCTTCGAGCGCAGCGCCGACCCGGGCCTGCGCGTCGGCGATGAGGTCAGGCTGACCGAGAACGGCTTCGTGCGCGCCTGACGCGGCGCGAAGCCAGGGCAGGGCGGGTTCCAAGGAGTGATGCGATGAAGTTGCTGATTGCCACCGCGGCCCTGGCGGCCACCCTGTCCACTTCCGTTCGCGCCGAGGACAACCCGGCCCCGGTGCTGTCCGTCCCGACGCAGGCTCAGCGCAGCGCGCTCTGCGACGGCTGCTTGTGGGTGCAGGAAATCCACAGCGAGACCCGCAAGGGCAAGGGCAGCGGCCTGGGTGTCGTGGGTGGTGCCGTCATTGGCGGCCTGCTGGGCAACCAGGTGGGCGGCGGCACCGGCAAGAAGCTGGCGACCGTCGGCGGGGCTGCCGCTGGCGGCTATGCCGGTAATGAGGTCGAGAAGAACGCCAAGAAGTCCACCGTCTGGGTCGCGCAGGTCGTCGACCGCCATGGCCGTATGCGCAGCGTCGAACTCGGCGCCGATCCCATGCTGAGGGCCGGCGACACCGTGCGCGAGAAAGACGGCCAGCTCGTCAGGCCCTGACGAGGCCTGCTACGACGCGTGCAACCGGTACTGGTTGCGCCCCGCGCCCTTGGCGAGATACAGCGCCTGATCGGCACGGCCGAGCAGTTCCTCGCCGCCGAGTTCGTCTCGCGGGTGAACGGCAATGCCGATGCTCGTCGCTATCGACAGTTCGCCGGCCGATGTGGCAAACGGCCGGTTGATGGCCTCGATGATCTTGCCGGCGACGATCTCGGCCTCGGTGGCAGCGCGCAGGCCTTCCAGCACGACGACGAATTCGTCTCCCGCCAGCCGGCCGACAAAGTCGGTGCCCCTGACCAGTTGCTGCAGCCGCCGCGCAAACTCGCACAGCACCTCGTCGCCGACACCGTGGCCATGGCTGTCGTTGATGAGCTTGAATCGGTCGATATCAAGGAACAGCAGCGCCGTGAAGCTCTGCGCCCGGTGGGCCCGCTTGATCACCGCGGCCAACTGCTCGTTGAAGCTGTAGCGGTTGGGCAGCCCGGTGAGGGCGTCGGTGCGGGCCAGCTCGGCAAGCTGGCGCTCGAGCTGCCGGCGTTCGGTCACGTCCGTGCTGAGCGCATAGAGGCCGCGGACTGAGCCATCCTCGGCGATGTCGGGCAGGTAGAGGTTGTGCAGCGAGCGGGCCGCGCCGGCCGCCGTGGATTCGACATGGAACTCGACACGCTCGCCGCCAAGTGCCCGCGCCAGGTGCTCGCGGCGCTGTTCGTACAGCGCCGCCGGCACGGCCTCCGCCACGGTCTTGCCGACGGTAGTGCGGTGATCCAGGCCTGTCCACTTGCTGAAGGTCTCGTTCAGGAACAGCAGGCGCTGGTCCTTGTCGATATAGGAAATCATCACCGGCAGGTTGTCGGCGATGTCACGCAACCGTTTCTCGCTTTCGGCCAGCTTCGCCTCGGCTTGGCGACGTTCCGTGATGTCGAAGGAGACGGAATAGAAGCCCTGGACCTGGCCGGCCGCATCGACGTCGGGCACATAGCGTTGCGCGAAGTACAGGGTGCCATCGCCATGGGTCACGAAGGATTCGAACTGGCGGGGCTGCCCTTGCATCACGGCGTCGATATGGGGCTTGGCGATCTCCCACACCGCGTCTCCCCGGATCTCGCGGAAGGTCTGCCCCAGCAGCTCGGAGATGGGGCGCCGCAGCACGCGCTCGGCGGCAAGGTTGCCAAAGTCCGCGCGCAGGTCCTTGTCGAAGTGCGAGACCACAACGGGGATGTTGTCCGTGATGTCCTTCAGCCGATGTTCCGAAGCCTGGACGGCCAGCTCGGCGGCCTTGCGTTCGGTGATGTCCATCGACACCGAATAAAAGCCCACCACCGTGTCGAACGCGTCGCGCCTGGGTACATAGAGTTGATGGAAATGCCGCTGCGCCCCGGGCAGTACCTGCGTGCTATCAAACTCGACGGACTGGCCCTGCAGCACAGCCTCGATGTGGGGTTGCAGTTGCCGCGCCCCGTCCTCGCCGCGCACGTCGCTGACATGCTTGCCGACAAGCGCTTCGGCCGGCACGCCGTAGACCCGCCCGGCCGTTGCATTGGCGAACACGATGCGGGCGCCGGCATCGAACTCGGTGATGAGCACGGGGACGTTGTCCGCAACGGCGCGCATGCGTTGCTCGGCTTCGCGCAGCTCGCCCGTGCGGCGCTGCAGGGCGATGGTCATGGCGTCAAAGCGGCGCTTGAGGGTGCCGAGCTCGTCCCGGGCCGTGCTGCCGAACAACGGCACCTGCTCGCCGCGCTCGAGGGCCTCGGTGGCCTGCGTGAGCAGGGCCAGCGGCCGCAGCACGCGGCGCACGCCAACACTGGCCAGCACGACCAGCAGCATGCTGAAGGCGACCACCGCGGCCATGGTGACCTGCTCGTGCACGTCCTCCGCGAGCCTGCGCGCGTCGCCAGCGTTGCGTGACCAGCGGAAGGCCGCGTCCGCCATGGCTTGGGTGTCGCCGAGCAGCAGCTCGAAGGCCTGGTCGTGGCGGCGGCGCTGGAAGTCGCTGTCTGGCGCGGCTGCCGTCTTCAGCGCGCGCTCAAAGAGAGCAGGCAGCCGGCCGGCCGCGTCTCTCAGCAACTCGACTTCGGCATGCGCTGATCCCTGAAGATCGGCGCCTGCCAGGTCACGCACGATGTTGGCGTGCCAGCTCTTCCACTCCGAGACCGAGAGCTCGTCGCGCTCACGCTGGAACACGTAGGTCGCGCCGACCAGGCCTGCCACGTCGCGCGCTACCTGCTGCGCCCGTTGCTGCTGGGCTTCCGCGCGGCCTTCCAGCCGGGTGGCCGTCCACATCGCGACGATGGCCGACGTGCCCACCAGCGCGGCAACGGCCCCAGCGGCAATGAAGAGGGAGCGGATCTTCATGGTGGTGCAGGTCAGCGAGGCAGGCCGACGGCGTTGGGCAGCACGGCGCGCAGCGGCGCGGCGTCGACCAGGGTGCGGTAATCGGCAGGCTTTCTGCCGGTGGCATAGCCCTCCCGCACCGCCCAGTTCGCCTGCGACTGCAGGGTGCGCAGCAAGGCCTCGTCCAGGGACAGCTCGGCGTGGGTGCGCTGCATCGACCAGCGCGCAAAGCCGGGCTCGACGCCCAGCCGGTTCACGAAGATGGCCTCGGCCCGGCGTGGCTGGGCGCGGATGAATTCGTTGGCGCGGTGGATGGCTTTGAGGAAGCGCTCCAGGTCGGGCCGCCGCGCCTTCAGGACGCTCGTCTGGACCACGAGGTTGAAGGTCTGCTTGTAGTCCCCGGATTCGCTCAGCACGACACCGTCCACGCGCGGGCTGTGCGCCGCCGCATAGGCAAAGGGCTGGAAGACGGCCACCGCATCCACCTGGCCGGCGGCCATGGCGTCCAGCGCGCCCTCGGGCTGGATGGCGACCTGCAGGACGTTCTTGGGGTCGACATCGTTGTTGAGCAGGAAGGTGTCCAGGAAGTATTGGGCCGAGGTGCCTTTGACGACGCCGACTCGCTTGCCGACGAGGTCGCGGGCGGCCTTGATGCCCGCGCTGCGGCGGGTGACCAGTTCGACGTCGCTGGATGTGCTGGAGAAGGTCGCGATGACGGAGAAATCGGTGCGCTCGAAGGATTCGAAGGCGATGGCGGTGTCGGCAGCCGTGCCCAGGTCGGCCTGGCCTTCGGCCATCAGCTTCAGGCAGCGGCGGCCGCTGGGCGCCTCGATGGCCTTGACCGTCAGGCCTTCGGCCTCGAACAGACCTTCGGACAGGGCCACCAGCACCGGCAGCGAATGCGGCGACCGGGACACCGCCACGGTCAGCGGCGCCGCGGCGACGGTACCTGCCAGCCATGCCACCAGCAATGCCAGCAGGCGTCGTGCGTTCAAGGCGAACCTCATCGTGTGAGCGTGACCGAGCCCGGGGCGAGTGACTGCAGCGGGCGGGCGTCGATCAGCTGCTGCATGGAAGGGACCGGTTCCGTCGCCTTGCCGTCCTGGCCCAGTTGCCAGCGGATCTGGCTGAGCATCGTCGCCGGCAGCGAGGTATGCAGGGCGAGCCGGTAGTCCTGTTCGGCCATCAGGCGCTGCGCCACCGCGGCGCTGACCTTGAGGTTGGCCGCCAGGATGGCCTGGGCCTCGTTGGGCGATTCGGCGATGAAGCGCTGGGCCCGCAGCAGGGCGCGCAGGACCTTCTCGAAACGCGGCCGGTCCCGGTCGACGGCGCGGGCCTGGGCCACGATGCAGAAGTGCTGGGTGTAGACATGGGCCGAAGGCAGGCGGACCGCATCGGCGCCAAGCCGCTCCTCGATGCGGGCCGCCTCCGGCTCCCACACGACCGCCGCGGCGGCCTTGCCCTGCTGCACGAGATCGCCCAACGCGCCGGGCTCGGCGAAGCTCAGCTTGACGCGGTCGGGGTCGATGCCTTGATAGGTGAGCCAGCGGTCCAGGAAGTACTCGGCCGAGGTGCCCGCCACCGTGGCGATGCGCTTGCCGGCCATGTCCCGGCTCTCGCGCACGCCGGCGCGCCGGCTGGCGATGAGCTTGATCTGAGCGGTCGACTCGCCGATGGACGCCAGGATGGTGACGGCCGGTGTCTGCGCAGCCGTCATCGCGACGGCAAATTCGGCGCCCGCGGCGACTTCGGCGATGCCAGAGCGCAGCGCGGCCAGGCAGGCTTTGCCGCTGTTGCAGGGAATGCGTACGACGTCCAGCCCCTCGGCCTGGAACAGGTGCTGCTCGATGGCGACCAGCAGCGGCAGGGCGACCGGGCCGCTGGGCACGGCAATGCTGATCGTCGCGGCCTGCGACGGCACCGCGATCGCCGCCAGCAGCAGCGCGGTGGCCAGCCCGAGCGCCAGCCCGATGCGGCGGCGCATGGTCAGCCCGCCTGCCCGGGCAGCCCCCGGCGGAGCTGGATGGCTTCGGCGACATGGGCGCTGCCAATCGCCGCCGCTCCCGCCAGATCGGCCACCGTGCGGGCCACGCGCAGCACGCGGTGAAAGCTGCGTGCCGACCAGCCCAGGCGCTCGGCCGAGCGCTCCAGCAAAGCCTTGGCTGCGGGCTCCAGCACCGCATGTTCGGCCAGGTCCTGGGCCTGCAGCTGGGCGTTGGCCACGCCCTGGCGCGCCACGGCCCGCTCACGCGCTGCGGCGACCCGTTCCGCGACGACGGCGCTGGGCTCGCCCGGGGCCAGGTCCTGCAGGTCGCGCGGCGGCACGGCAGCCACTTCGATGAGCAGGTCGAGCCGATCGAGGAAGGGGCCGCTGAGCCGGCCCTGGTAGCGTGAGACCTGGTCCGGCGAGCAGCGGCAGGCTTTCAGGGGACTGCCCAGATGACCACAGGGGCAGGGGTTCATCGCGGCGACGAGCTGGAAGCGCGCCGGGAACTCGGCCTGGCGGGCGGCGCGCGAGATCAGGATGCGGCCGGTCTCCAGCGGCTCGCGCAGGGCTTCCAGCGCGGCGCGGGGGAATTCAGGGAGTTCATCCAGGAAGAGCACGCCGTGCTGGGCCAGCGAGATTTCGCCCGGCCGGGGCGGTGAGCCGCCGCCCACCAGCGCCACGCTCGACGCCGAGTGGTGGGGCGAGCGCAGCGGGCGCAACCCCCAGCGCGCGATGTCGAACTGGCCGGCCAGGCTGAGCACGGCGGCGGATTCCAGCGCAGCCTCGTCATCCAGCGCTGGCAGCAGCGCGGACAGGCGTTGTGCCAGCATGGACTTGCCGGTGCCGGGCGGGCCCACCATCAGCAGGCTGTGGCCGCCCGCCGCGGCGATCTCCAGCGCCCGCTTCGGGCCGGCCTGGCCCTTGATGTCGGCGAGATCGGGCAGGCCGCGTGCGGCCTCGCGGGTCAGGGCGACGGCGCGCGGCAGGGCTTCGCCGTCGGGCTGCAGGGCCGCCACCACGTCAAGAAGATGGCGGGCCTGCCGCACCACCAGGCCGTCGACGAGGGCCGCCTCAGCGGCGCTGGCCTCAGGCAGCAGCAGTTCGCGCTCGCCACCGTCCTGGCGCAGCGCCAGGGCCATGGCCAGGGCGCCGCGCACCGCGCGCACCTCGCCGGCCAGCGACAGTTCGCCAGCGCACTCGAAACGCGCGAGCCTGGCGGCATCGATCTGGCCGTTCGCGGCGAGCAGGCCCAGCGCCATCGGCAAATCGAAGCGACCCCCCTCCTTGGGCAGGTCGGCCGGGGCGAGGTTTACCGTGATGCGCTTGTTCGCTGGGAATGACAGCCCGCTGTTCTGCAACGCCGCGCGCACGCGCTCGCGGGCTTCCTTGACCTCGGTGTCTGCGAGCCCGACGACCGTGAACGACGGCAGGCCGTTGGCCAGATGGACTTCCACGGTGACCGGCGCGGCGGCGAGGCCATCGAGAGCGCGGCTGTAGACGGTGGCGAGGCTCATTGAAGGTCAGCTGGCGGGGGTAGTTGACGCTGGCGGCTGCATTGATCGTGCCGGGGGCGGGCGATCCCGGCACCGGTGCGGCTCCTGGGCTGGCGGGCCAGTCTAGCCGCCGGTCCGTCGTAAATCGGCCCGGCGCCTCTCCCAGGAATGCACCATATAAGTGCCGAGCAAGCCGCGATCAAATCCAATTTGGTGCAAATGCCTGACTTGGGGGCGCGGCCCGCCCAGATTCGTGCGGAGTGACAAGGTGTGACGCTTGGCACGGAAGCTGCAAATACCCCGCCGGATCGAATCCCACCACTTTTTTACTCAGGAGCTCCCCGCCATGAAGTTGTCCCCTTCGCTGCTCGTTCTGGCACTGGCCGCGGCCGCTCTGCCTGCGTTTGCCGATGAGCCGGCGCCAGCGCCGGACCCGTTGTCGTTCAACGTCGGCGTCGTCAGCGAATACCGCTACCGCGGCATTTCCCAGTCGCGCCTGAAGCCGGCCCTGCAAGGCGGCCTGGATTACGCCTCGCCGAGCGGTTTCTACGTCGGCGCTTGGGCGTCGACGATCAAGTGGATCAAGGACGCCGGTGGCGACGGCCAGGTCGAGGTCGACCTGTACGGTGGCTACAAGGCCGAAGTCGCCACGGGCCTGACGCTGGACGTCGGCGTGCTGCAGTACTACTACCCCAGCAACAAGCTGTCCACCAGCGCCAACACCTTCGAAATCTACGGCGCACTCAGCTACGGCCCCGTGACGGCGAAGTACTCCAACACCAACGGCACCAACCTGTTCGGCGTGCCGGGCACCAAGTACAGCGGCTACTTCGACGTGTCGGCCAATTTCGACCTGGGCGATGGCATGACGCTGACGCCGCACATCGGCCATCAGACGATGCGCCACGTGCCCGCCGGCTCCTACTCCGACTACTCGCTGACGCTGGCCAAGGACTTCTCCGGCCTGGTGCTGAGCGGCGCCGTGATCGGTACCGATGCCGACAAGAGCTTCTACGCCAGTCCCGCCAACGGCAAGTTCATGGGCAAGACCATGCTGGTTGTCGGCCTGAAGAAGACCTTCTGATTACTGGAGAGCGACATGAAATTGATCACCGCAGTCATCAAGCCCTTCAAGCTCGACGAGGTGCGTGAGGCCCTGAGCGCCATCGGCGTGCAGGGGCTGACGGTCACCGAAGTCAAGGGCTTCGGGCGCCAGAAGGGCCACACCGAGCTGTACCGCGGCGCCGAATACGTCGTCGACTTCCTGCCCAAGGTCAAGATCGAGGCCGCCGTGAACGACGACGTCGTCGAGCGCGTCATCGAGGCCATCGAGTCCTCCGCCCGCACCGGCAAGATCGGTGACGGCAAGATTTTCGTGTCGCCGCTGGATCAGGTCGTACGCATCCGCACCGGCGAAACCGGCAACGACGCGCTCTGAAGCGCGTCCATAACAACCGTTTGGAGATCACTCAAATGAAGAAACTCCTCGCCGGCCTTGCGCTTGCCGCCGGCCTGCTGGCGCCGGCCGCCTGGGCCCAGGAAGCTGCTTCGGCGCCTGCCGCCGCCGTGGCGGCCACGGCTGCTCCCGCAGCTTCCGCGGCCGATGCTGCCGCCTCCGCGCCGGCTGATGCAGCCTCTGCCCCGGCCGCTGCCGTGCCCAACAAGGGCGACACCGCCTGGATGCTGCTGTCCACGCTGCTCGTCATCATGATGACGGTGCCTGGCCTCGCGCTGTTCTACGGCGGCCTGGTGCGCAGCAAGAACATGCTGTCGGTGCTGATGCAGGTCATGGTCGGCTTCTCGCTGATCGTCGTGCTGTGGGTGCTGTACGGCTACAGCTTCGCGTTCACCGAGGGCAATGCCTTCATCGGTGGCACGGATCGCCTCTTCATGAAGGGCATCTGGGACAACGTCGCAGGCACCTTCGCCACCGGCGGCACCTTCAGCAAGGGTGTGCCGATGTACGAGATGGTGTTCGCCGTCTTCCAGGCCACCTTCGCCGGCATCACCGCCTGCCTGATCATTGGTGCCTTCGCCGAACGCATCAAGTTCTCGGCAGCCCTGGCCTTCCTGACGCTGTGGTTCACGTTCAGCTACCTGCCGATCGCCCACATGGTCTGGTTCTGGATGGGCCCTGACGCCTACTCCGCCAAGGAAGTCGCTGATGCGATGAACGCCAAGGCCGGCTATATCTGGCAAATGGGCGCGCTGGACTTCGCCGGCGGCACGGTGGTGCACATCAACGCCGCCGTTGCGGGCCTGGTGGGTGCCTTCATGATCGGCAAGCGCGTCGGCTACGGCAAGGAGCAGTTCACGCCGCACAGCCTGACGCTGACCATGGTCGGTGCCTCGCTGCTGTGGGTGGGCTGGTTCGGCTTCAACGCCGGCTCCGCACTGGAAGCCAACGGCTTCGCGGCTCTGGCCTTCATCAACACCTTCGCTGCCACGGCTGCCGCCGTGCTGGCCTGGTGCGTGGGTGAAGCGCTGCTCAAGGGCAAGGCCTCGATGCTGGGTGCTGCCTCGGGTGCCGTCGCCGGCCTCGTGGCCATCACGCCGGCCGCCGGCAACGTCGGTATCGGTGGCGGTCTCGTCATCGGCATCGTCGCCGGCTTCGCCTGCCTGTGGGGTGTGTCGGGCCTGAAGAAGCTGCTGGGTGCGGACGACTCGCTGGACGTCTTCGGCGTGCACGGTGTCGGCGGTATCGTCGGCGCGCTGCTGACCGGCGTGTTCGCCTCGCCCAACCTGGGTGGCCCCAGCGCCATGGGTGACTGGGTCACGGCGACCATGATCACGCCGGCCGACTTCTCGATCGGCGCGCAGTTCTGGATCCAGGCCAAGGCCGTCGGCATCACCATCGTCTGGTCGGGCATCGTCTCGCTGATCGCCTACAAGCTGGTCGATATGACCATCGGCCTGCGCGTCACCGAAGAGGAAGAGCGCGAAGGTCTGGACATCTCGTCGCACGGCGAGACGGCCTACCACAAGTGATCCCGGGGACCGGCGCCAAGCCGGCCCCTCTTTCACGCCAGGCCGCCCCTCGGGGCGGCTTTTTCTTGGCCCCTGCGGACCCGCCGTTATGCTGGCCCGTATGGATGTCATCACCCTCCTCGGGGCGGTGCTGGTCAACGCGCTGTTGATGAGCCTGGCGCTGGCCGTCGGCGTTGGGCTGCGCACCCGCAGCGGCTTGCAGGCCTGGCAGTTCATGCTCCTCGGCCAGGCATTCGGCTTCGGCCTGTTGATTGGCGCCACCTTTGGCGCACCGCGCCTGCTGGCGACGCTCGGGGTCATGGCGCTGAGCGGGTCGGCCTCGGCCACGGTGATCACGGCCTGTCGTTTCCTGGGGTTGAGGGCCTCACGGCGCTGGCTGCTGGGTGCGCCGCTGGGGCTGGGCGTCGTGCATGCCCTGGTCTTCAGCGACCTCGGCGTCGCCACCGGCCTGACCAACCTGACCATCGGCGCCCAGATCATCTGGGCCAGCGTGCTGCTGCTGCGCGGCGCGGGCGGCATGCGCTGGCGCTGGTTGTGCGGCGGCGCTGCGCTGGCCAACGGCGCGATGACGCTGGCCCGCGGCTGCCTGGCGCTGGGCTGGCCCGAGATCTATCCGCGCTTTCTCACGCCCAATCCGCTCAACATCGGCTCGATGATGCTGCTCAACGCCAGCCTCGTGCTCGGCACCATGGGCTTTTTGCTGGCTCATCGTGACGCGGCCGAGCAGGCCCTGGTGCGGCTGGCCTCGCTGGACACGTTGACCGGCCTGCTGAACCGCCGCGAATGGATGAACCGCGCCGGCCGGGCGCTGGGGATCGGCGCCACGAGGGAGGCGGCTCCCGTGCTGATGATGCTGGACCTGGATCACTTCAAGCGCGTCAACGACGAACGCGGCCACCCGGTCGGCGATGAGGTGCTCAAGCTCACCGGCGAGGTGCTGCGCGGCGAACTGCGCGCCAGCGACCTGGTCGGCCGCTACGGCGGCGAGGAGTTCTGCCTGCTGCTGCAGCACTGCGAGCCCGAGGCCTTCGGCCGGTTGGACTCGCGCCTGCACATGGCACTGACGCGACGCTGTGAGGCGAGCCTGGGCTTCGTCGTCGACTTCAGTGCCGGCGCCGTGCGCGTCCAGCCCGGCGAGGCCCTGGCCGCTGCCATCAAGCGGGCCGACGATGAGCTCTACCGGGCCAAGCACGCCGGGCGCGGGCGCACCTCCTGCGCGGGCGGCGTCTTGTGATCCGTCCGGTCGCCCCCAGGTGGGTCGACCTGCAGAAGCTGCAAACGAACACCGCACGCCCGCTCATCTCGCCGCAACGCCGCCACTCGGCGTTGCAAAACTTGCCGTAGCCCCCAGCTACGGCGGCGTTTTGCGCCTTGATTGGCGACGCTGCGGCGGTCTGCTCGGCCGCGCAGAGTCCATTCACAGCTTCTGAGATCATTCGGCCATGGTTCCCCATCTGATCACCGCCCTCAACGGCCCCATCAATGAGCTGGAGGCCCGCATCCTGGAATCCATGCCGGCCACGGAACGCTGGTTCAGGCTGGAATGGATGGAGCACACGCCGACCTTCTACGCCTCGGTGGACCTGCGCAATGCCGGCTTCAAGCTGGCGCCGGTCGACACCAACCTCTTCCCCGGCGGCTTCAACCACCTCACGGCCCAGATGCTGCCCCAGGCCGTGCAGGCCGCCATGGCGGCCATCGAGAAGATCTGCCCCGAGGCGCGCAACCTGCTGGTCATTCCCGAGACCGGTGCGCAGTGCAGCTTCTACCTGGACAACCTCGCCACGCTGGCCCGCATCTTCACGCAGGCCGGCCTGAACGTGCGCTTCGGCACGCTGGACACCAGCGTCACCGGGCCCACCGAGCTGCGCATGCAAAACGGCGAGACCCTGGTCGTCGAGCCCCTGGTGCGCAAGCGTGGCCGGCTGATGCTCAAGGGCTTCGACCCCTGCACCATCCTGCTCAACAACGACCTCTCGGCCGGCACGCCGCCGCAGCTGATGGGCTTGCATGAGCAATACCTGCTGCCGCCGCTGCATGCCGGCTGGACGGTGCGGCGCAAGAGCCAGCATTTCCGCGCCTATGAGGAAGTGGCCAAGCGCTTCGGCAAGCTGCTGGGCATGGACCCCTGGCTGATCACGCCCATGTCCAGCAGTGTCGACCTGCACGGCAAGAAGGGCCTGGAGGCGCTGCAGACGGCGGCCGACGCCCAGCTGACCAAGGTGCGCCGCAAGTACAAGGAATATGGCATCAACGAGAAGCCCTTCGTCATCATCAAGAGCGACGTGGGCAGCTATGGCAAGGGCGTCATGACCGTGCGCGACGCCAAGGACATCGAGGGTCTGGCTGCAGCGCTGCCCGAGAACCTCGGCCAGGAGGTCATCGTGCAGGAGGGCGTGCCCACCCACGAGCGCGTGCACGAGGCCGTGGCCGAACCGGTCGTTTACATGATGGATCGCTACGTCGTCGGCGGCTACTACCGCGTGCATGCCCACCGCGGCATCGACGAGAGCCTCAATGCCCCGGGCGCCAGCTATGTGCCGCTGGCCTTCGCCGACTCACCTCATCTGCCCCGCCCCGGCGAGAAGCCCGGCGCCAGCGCTCCCAATCGCTTCTACATGTACGGCGTCATCGGCAGGCTGGCCATGCTGGCGGCCAGCTATGAGCTGGAGGCGACCGATCCGCAGGCGGAGGCGGAAGCCGCCTGAGCGGGCAACTTTCGGCAGGGCGCGGCCTTTGATCTAGGCTGGCGGTTTCGCGCAAACCGCTGCCCCAGATGAAGATCTACCGCCTCGCCGCCCTCGTTCTGTCCCTTCAGTTGGCCGGCCTTGCCGGTGCCGCACCGCATTCCGGCCTCGACCTCGCCGGCATCGACCGCGCCGTGCGCCCGCAGGACGACCTGTTCCGCGCCGGCAACGGCCATTGGCTGTCCACCACCGAGATCCCGGCCGACAAGTCCTCCTTCGGCATGGTGGCCCAGCTGCGCGACCTGTCCGACCAGCGCGTGCGCGCCCTCGTCGAGGGAGCGGCCCAGGCCAAGCCCGGTTCGGCGGAACACAAGATCGGCGCCTATTACGCCGGGTTCATGGACACCGCGGCCATCGACAAGGCCGGCATGGCGCCGATGAAGCCCATGCTGGACAGCATCGCCGCCCTCCAGACCCGCCAGCAGCTCGCCGCCTGGCTGGGGCGCCAAAACGGCGTCATCGACCAGCCGCTGACGATGGTCGTCGATGCCGACTTCAAGCAGCCCGGCATCAACCGCCTGACGCTGAACCAGACCGGCCTGGGCCTGCCGAACCGCGACTACTACCTGAAGGACGACGCCCGCACGGCCGCCGCCCGCACGGCCTACCAGACCTATCTGCAGGTGCTGGCCGGCGCGGCCGGTCTGCCGGAAGGCGCCGCTGCACGCGCTTACGCCTTCGAGCAGCGTCTGGCCGAAGCCCAGTGGCCGGCCGAGGACAACCGCGACCCGCAGAAGATCTACAACCCGATGACGCCGGCGGAACTGGCCGCCAAGGCGCCGGGCCTGGACTGGGCGGCCCTGCTGGCGGCCGCCGGCGTGCCGGCGCCCGACCGTGTCATCGTGGCCCAGCCCAGCTATGCCGCGGCCGCCGCCCAACTGATGGCCGAGGCGCCGCTGGAGGATGTGCGCGCCTATCTCGCCCTGCGCGCGCTGGATCTGGGCGCCGATGTGCTGCCCCAGCCGCTGCGGGAGGCCCGCTTCGCCTTCCGTGGCACCGCGCTGAGCGGTGCCAAGACCGAGCAGCCACGCTGGCAGCAGGCCGTGGCCGACCTGAACAACGCGCTGGGCGAGGCGGTCGGCGAGGCCTATGTGAAGCGCAACTTCCAGGCCGCCGACAAGGCCCGCATGCTCAAGCTGGTCAACAACCTGATGGCCGCCTATGGCGAGTCCATCGACGGCCTGGGCTGGATGACGCCCGCCACCAAGGCCAAGGCCAAGGACAAGCTCTCCAAATACCTGGTCAAGATCGGCTACCCCGATGTCTGGCGCAGTTATGCCGCGCTGGACGTGAAGGTGGGAGATCCGCTGGGCAACCGCCAGCGCGCCGCGCAGTTCGAATGGCAGCGCCAGGTGGCCAAGGCCGGCAAGCCGGTGGACAAGCGCGAATGGGGCATGACGCCCCAGACCGTCAACGCCTACTACAACCCGACCTTCAACGAGATCGTCTTCCCGGCCGCCGTGCTGCAGCCGCCGCTGTACAACACCCGCGCCGACGACGCGGTCAACTACGGCGCCATCGGGGCCGTCATCGGCCACGAGATCAGCCATGGCTTCGACGACGAGGGCAGCCAGTTCGACGGCGACGGGGCGCTGGCCAACTGGTGGACCGATGCCGACCGCCAGGCTTTCGAGAAGGTCGGCGAGCGCCTGGTGGCCCAATACGCCGCCTACGAGCCCATTGCGGGCAAGCATGTGAACGGCAAGCTGACGCTGGGCGAGAACATGGCCGACCTGTCCGGCCTGCAGATCGCCTACAAGGCCTGGCTGCGCTCGCTGGGCGGCAAGCCGGCGCCGGTCATCGACGGCCTGACCGGCCCGCAGCGCTTCTTCATGGGTTGGTCGCAGGCCTGGCGCGAAAAGATGCGCGAGCCGCGCCGCCTGCAGCAGCTGACGGCCGACCCGCATTCGCCGGCAGAATTCCGCGCCAATGGCGCCGCCGTCAACCACGACGGCTTCCACGAGGCCTTCAAGACCCAGGCCGGCGACGGGATGTTCAAGCCCGCGGAGGCGCGCATCCGCATCTGGTGAGAGGGTCGCCCGCGCTTACGCCTGCAGAGGGGCAGGCGTCAAGCCTCGGAACCATGGTTTTGCTGCGCTGCACAAAAACCCAAAACCGGGCGCAGAATCCCCTCTTTCGAACAACAAAAGCCACTGCTCAAGCCAGTGGCCTTCGCGAAGTGAGTTCTTCTCATGCGGCCCGCAGCCCCTCGGCGCTGGCGGGTCTGACCCTCGGGGCCCTCGGAGTGGTCTATGGCGACATCGGCACCAGCCCGCTGTATGCCCTCAAAGAAGTCTTCCATGGCGGTCATGTCAGCACGACGCCCGAGAACATCCTTGGCGTGCTGTCCCTGCTGTTCTGGACGCTGACCGTCGTCGTCTCGATCAAGTATGTGCTGCTGATCCTGCGCGCCGACAACAACGGTGAGGGCGGCCTCATCGCCATGCTGGCGCTGGCCACCAATGCCGTGAACGACAAGCCGCCGCTGCGCCGCACGCTGATGCTGGTCGGCCTGTTCGGCACGGCCATCTTCTTCGGCGACGCCGTCATCACGCCGGCCATGACGGTGCTGGGCGCCGTCGAGGGCATCGACGTCTATGAGCCGCATCTGCACGACGCCATCCTGCCGATCACGCTGATCGTCATGGTCGGCCTGTTCGCCGTGCAGCGCTTTGGCACCGGCGGCATCGGCAAGGCCTTCGGGCCCATCATGATGCTGTGGTTCCTGACGCTGGTGGCGCTGGGCCTGCCGCACATCTTCGAGAACCCGCGCGTGCTGGCGGCCGTCAATCCCGTCTATGCGCTGCACTTCTGCCTCGAATACCGCTGGGTCGCCTTTGTCGCCCTGGGCGCCGTCGTGCTCGTCGTCACCGGCGGCGAGGCTCTCTATGCCGACCTGGGCCATTTCGGCAAGAAGCCCATCCGCATCGCCTGGTATGGCGTCGTCATGCCGGCCCTGGTGATCAACTATTTCGGCCAGGGCGCCATGCTGCTGGACAACCCCGAAGGCGTGAAGAACCCTTTCTTCCTGCTGGCGCCGGGCTGGGCCGAGATTCCCCTCTTCCTGCTTGCCACTGGCGCGGCCATCGTTGCGTCGCAGGCCCTGATCACGGCGGCCTTCTCGGTCACCAAGCAGGCCATCCAGCTCGGCATCCTGCCGCGGCTGCGCGTGCTGCACACCAGCGTGCGCGACATCGGCCAGATCTACGTGCCCTTCATCAACTGGGGCCTGTTCAGCCTGGTGATCCTGGCCGTCGTCTTCTTCGGCTCGTCCACCAAGCTGGCCGGGGCCTACGGCGTGGCCGTCACCATCGACATGACGATCACCACGGTGATGACCTTCTTCGTCATCCGCTACGGCTGGAAATACCCGCTGGCGCTGTGCATCGCGGCCACGGGCATCTTCTTCCTCATCGACGTCACCTTCCTCGCGTCCAACCTGCTCAAGGTTGCCGCCGGCGGTTGGTTCCCGCTCTTGATCGGTATCGGCATGTTCACGCTGATGCTGACCTGGAAGCAGGGCCGCAAGCAGCTGTCCGACAAGCTGCGCGAGGACGCCATCGAGCTGGACACCTTCCTCGACGCCGTCTTCATCAACCCGCCGACCCGCGTGGCCGGTACGGCCGTCTTCCTGTCGTCCGAGAAGGGCTCCACGCCCAACGCGCTGCTGCATAACCTCAAGCACAACAAGGTGCTGCACGAGCAGAACGTCTTCGTCACCGTCAAGCACCATGAGGTGCCCTGGGTCGGCTTCGAGAAGCGCTGCGAGGTTGAGGCCCTGGGGCACTGCTGCTGGCAGGTGGCCCTGCACTTCGGCTTCAAGAACGAGCCCGACGTGCCCGAGGCCCTGGCCCTGCTGAAGAAGCATGGCGTGCAGCTCGACGAGATGGAGACCAGCTACTTCCTGAGCCGCGACATCGTCATCCCGACCATCGGCTCGGGCATGGCGCTGTGGCGCGAGAAGCTGTTCGCCAGCATGCACCGCAACGCGGCCGCGGCGGCCGACTTCCTGCACCTGCCAACCAACCGCATCGTCGAGCTGGGCTCGAAAGTCGAAATCTGATGTCTGCGGCGCTGCCGGAGCGCCGCCTAGGTGCCCGGCACGCGGGCGCGCTGTGCGTCGGCATGGTGGTTGGCGCCGGCATCTTCAAGACCTCGCCCATGGTGGCGCAGTCCCTGCCCGACGCGGGGCAGCTCTATCTGGCCTGGGCCCTGGGCGGCGTGCTGTCCTTTGTCGGCGCGCTGTGCTTTGCCGAGCTGGCTTCGGCATTCCCCGATGCCGGCGGCGACTATCACTTCCTGCGCCGGGCTTTTGGCCGGCGGCTGGGCTTCCTGTTCGCCTGGTCGCGCTTCGCTGTCATCCACACCGGCTCGATGGCGCTGCTGGGTTTCGTCTTCGGCGACTATCTCGCACAGGTGGTCGATCTGAGCCCCTGGCTGGGCACGCATGCCAGCGCATTGCTGGCGGCCGCGCTGATCGTGCTGCTGACCGGGCTGAACCTGCTGGGCGTGCGCGTGGGCCTGGGCACGCAGCTGGGCCTGACGACGCTGGTGATTGCCGGCCTGCTACTGCTTGGCTTCGCGGCCGGCGCGCAGCAGCTCGGCGGTCGGCCGCCCGCGACGCAAGGCGCGGCCACCCTGGAGACCAACTGGGGCACGGCCATGGTCTTCGTCTTCCTGGCCTATGGCGGCTGGAGCGACGCGGCGACGCTGTCGGCTGAAATGCGCGACGAGAAGCGCGGCATCGTCCGTGCGCTGCTGCTGGGCTTGAGCGTGGTGATGGTCCTCTACCTGCTCGCCAACTGGGCCTATGTGCGCGTGCTGGGCCTGCCCGGGCTGGCGCGCAGCGAGGCGCCGGCCGCCGAGCTGATGCGCCTTGCCCTTGGCCGTGGTGCCGAGTTGCTGATGGTGGGTGTGGTCACGTTGACCGCGCTGTCGGTCATGAACGCCATCCTGATCGCCGGCCCGCGCACCACCTATGCCGCGGCGCGCGATCTCGCGGCCGAGTGGCGGCTGGCGCACTGGAACGCGCGCCGCGGTACGCCCAGCGCGGCCGTCGTCGCGACATCGGCCGTGGCTCTGTTGCTCGTCGGCCTTGGCGACCTGACGCGTGGTGGTTTCTCGACCATGGTGGACTACCTGTCGCCCGTCTACTGGTTCTTCCTGGTGCTCAGCGGCCTGGCGCTGATCGTGCTGCGCCGTCGCGAGCCCGAGCGGCTGCGACCGTTTCGCGTGCCGCTGTACCCGTGGCTGCCCCTGCTGTTCAGCGCCTGCAGCAGCTATGTGCTGTGGTCCAGCCTGGTCTATGTGAAGGCCGGCGCCATCGTCGGCGTGGTCGTGCTGGCGGGGGGCGCGTTGCTGCTTTGGTGGCGAGGCACCTAGCCGCAGAGCAGCCGGCGCTCGATGCGCCCGTCATGCACATGCACCACCTCGCCCTTGGCCAGCGGCTGCCAGGCCTCGGCGTCGTCGCCCAGCGGCTCCGACGCAATCGCCCAGCCGCCCGGCTGGGGCTTGAGATAGAGGCTGGGCGGCTTGTCGTCGCTGGCCCAGCGCACCGCCCACAGCTGCTCGCCATCGGCCAGTGCCGCCGAGAAGCGCAGCGGCGTGGTGATGCCGCGCGCCCCCATTTCGTCCACCGTGTCCAGCAGCACCTGGCGCGTTGCCGCCTCGACCGTCGCGCCGGCCTTCACGCGGCCCATGATGAGCAGGAAGAGCAGCTCCGAATCCGTCGCGCCGCGCTTCAGGTCGTAGAGCTCGTCGCTCAGCTGCGTCTCCATCACCCGGCGCAGGCGCGGGAAGTCGCCGATCTGGCCGTTGTGGATGAAGAGATAGCGGTCCAGATGAAAGGGATGGCAGTTCTGCCTGGAGACGCCGCCCCCGGTCGCCGCCCGCACATGGGCCATGAAGAGGTGGGAGCGCACATTGGCGCACAGGGCCATCAGGTTGTCGTCGCTCCAGGCCGGCATGACCTCGCGATAGACGCCCGGCGTGTCGCGCTCGCCATACCAGCCGATGCCGAAGCCGTCACCATTGGTGACCGACTTGGCCTCCGAAGCCTGCAGGCTCTGGCGCACCAGCGAATGGCGCGGCTTGCAGACCAGGTCTTCCAGAAAGATCGCGTCGCCCGAGTAGGCGAGGAAACGGCACATCAACAGATCTCCTCAGGTCACATCATGCCTCGGCTGTATTCGGGCCGAGCGCCGGGCCGTCCCAAGCCGGCCCGCCTGTGGCTGCACGCGGCTCGATGCCGCGGGCAGCCTCGTCCCCCGCGGGGGACCGGTCAGGCGCGCCCGCGTCCAGCGGCGCGAGCCTGGACGAGGGGCTCAACTTATGCTGGCCGCATGACACGCTTGCTGCAAGACTTTTCGCCCTCGACCGTTGTTGCCGGCTTCGTCGCGGTGCTGGTGGGCTACACCAGCTCGGTGGCCATCATCTTCCAGGCCACCGTGGCACTGGGCGCCACGCAGGCCCAGACCGCCTCCTGGCTGTGGGCCCTGGGCCTGGGCATGGGCGTCACCAGCATCGCCTTGAGCTTGTGGACCCGGCAGCCCGTGCTGACGGCATGGTCCACACCGGGCGCCGCCCTGCTCGCGTCCACCTCGGGCCTGGACATGCCCGAGGCGGTCGGCGCCTTCATCGTTTGCGGCCTGCTCATAGCCTGGGCCGGCGCCAGTGGCTGGTTCGAGAGGCTGATGGACCGCATTCCCGTGGCCGTCGCCTCGGCGCTGCTGGCCGGCGTGCTGGCCCGTTTCGGCCTGGACGCGGTGACCAGCGCGAAGACCGCGCCGGAGCTCGTCCTGGCGATGGCCGCCGCCTATCTGCTGGGGCGGCGCCTGTGGCCGCGCTATGCCGTGCCCGGCGTGCTGATCGCCGGCGTCATCGTCGCCCTGGTCCAGGGCCGGCTCAGCTTCCTCGGCATCGACACGGGCCAGATCTTCGTCATGCCGGTCTGGACCGCGCCCGAGTTCACCTGGCATGCCGCCATCGGCGTGGCCCTGCCGCTGTTCATCGTCACCATGGCCTCGCAGAACCTGCCCGGCGTCGCCGCTCAGCGGGCCAGTGGCTATGCAACGCCGGTGTCCGCCTCCATCGCCGTGACCGGCGCGGCGACGACGCTGCTGGCGCCCTTTGGCGGCTATGCCTTCAACCTGGCCGCCATCACGGCCGCCATCTGCATGGGCCGCGAGGCGCATGAAGACCCGGCGCGGCGTTACACCGCCGCCATTGCCGCCGGCTTTTTCTATGTGACCGTCGGCCTGGCGGGCGGCGCCGTCGCCATGCTGCTGGCCGCCTTTCCGCGCGAACTCGTCGCGGCCATCGCCGGCCTGGCTCTGCTGGGCACCATCGCCGGCGCGCTCGCCACCTCGCTGAAGGACGAGGCCCACCGCGACGCGGCCATCCTGACCTTCCTGGTCTGCCTGTCCGGCATCAGTGTCTTCGGCATCGGCGCGGCCTTCTGGGGTGTGGTGGCGGGCGGCATCGCGACGCTCGCCGCGACCTTCCGCCGCACTCGGCCTTAGGTGGGCGAGGCGGGCGGCCCTGTGCAACACTGGCCGGATTGCACAGGCCCCCTCGATCATGAAGCTGCTCTTCGTTGCCGACCCCCTCGACACCTTCAAGACCTACAAGGACTCCACCTTCGCCATGATGCGCGAGGCCGCCCGGCGCGGCCACAGCATCGTCGCCTGCGAGGCCAGCCAGCTCGTCTGGCTGCGCGGCGGCCGCGTCACGGCGCGCGGCGCGCTGGAGATCGCGCTGACGGGCGATGCCGATGCCTGGTACACCGTCACGTCGACCGGTGATGTCGCGCTGGCCGACGTCGATGCCGTGCTGATGCGCAAGGACCCGCCCTTTGACAGCGAGTTCTTCTACGCCACCCACCTGCTCAGCCAGGCCGAGCGAGAGGGCGCCCGCGTCTTCAACCGGGCCAGCGCCCTGCGCGAGCACCCCGAGAAGCTGGCCATCCTCGAGTTCCCGCAGTTCATCTCGCCGACGCTCGTCACGCGCGACCCGGCCGAGATCCGCGCCTTCCATGCCGAGCAGCGCGACATCATCTTGAAGCCCCTGGACGGCATGGGCGGCATGGGCATCTTCCGCGTCAAGGAAGATGGCCTGAACCTTGGCAGCATCATCGAGACGCTGAACAAGGACGGCACGCAGACGGTGATGGTGCAGCGCTTCATCCCGGCCATCACGGAGGGCGACAAGCGCATCCTCATCATTGGAGGCAAGCCGGTGCCGCATTGCCTGGCGCGCATCCCGCAGGGCAACGAGGTGCGCGGCAACCTGGCCGCCGGCGGCAAGGGCGTGGCCCGCCCGCTGACCGCTCGCGACCGCGAGATCGCCGAATACCTCGGCCCCATCCTGGCCGCACGCGGCCTGCTGCTGGTGGGCCTGGACGTCATCGGCGAGAACGTCACCGAGATCAACGTGACCAGCCCCACCTGCTTCCAGGAGATCACGGACCAAAGCGGCTTCGACGTGGCCAAGATGTTCGTCGATGCGTTGGAAGAGGCCATGGCATGAGGCGCCGTGACTTCACCGCCTTCGGCCTGTCGGCCGTTGCGTTGCCGGCATTCGCCCAGGATGCGGGCTTCGGCAAGCTGACCGACAAGTTCCTAGAGGCACTGTGGCGCCAGGACCCCGATGCCGCCGTGGCCGCCGGGCGCTTCGAGTTCGCCCAGCAAGTCACTCTGCCGAGCAACGCCCAGCGCGAGCGCATGCGGGCCTTCCTGACGCAGTGGCAGGCCGAGTTCGAGCGCCAACCCGAGGCGGCGCTGAACACCAGCCAGCGTATGGATCGCGCGGTATTGATTGCCAAGATCCAGAGCGACCTCTGGCGACTGGACACGCTGCGCGAATGGTCCTGGAACCCTGCCGAGCACAACCCCGCGGCGCCGCTGGACCTGCTGCTCAACACCGACTACGCCCCGCTGGCCGCCCGCCTGGCGGCGCTGAAGCCGCGCATCGCAGCACTGCCCGCTTACTACCGCGCGGCGCGAACCAGCCTGGCCGGCGTCACACGCGAGCACACTGAGCTGGCCATCCAGCAGGCACCGGGCGTGCTCAGCGTGCTCGACGACATTGCCAAGCGTGCGGCCGAAGCGGGCCAGGCCGTTGCCTTCAAAGCGCCGTTGAACCAGGCCCGCGCCGCGGTGAGCAGCTATGTGGGCCATCTGAAGCAACTGCTGCCTACGGCACGGCGGCCCTTCCGCCTCGGCGCGACGCTGTACGAGCCCAAGTTCGCCCACGACATCCAGTCGGCCCGCACAGCCCGCGAAACCTATGAGCTGGCCCAGCAACGCCGCGAGGAGGTGTTGGCCAGCATGCAGACTCAGGCGGCCGCGCTGTGGCCGAGCGTCATCGGCAGCGAGGCGCCGCCCACCGACCGCTTTGCACTGATCGGCCGCGTTATCGCCAAGCTCAGTGAACGCCACGTCGCCCGCGAGCGCTTCGTCGACGAGATCCGCGCGCAGATCCCGCAGCTCGAGGCCTGGGTGCGCGAGCACGACCTGCTGAGCCAGGACGCCAGCAAACCCCTGGCTGTGCGCGAGACGCCCGAATACCAGCGCGGCGTGGCCGGCGCCAGCATCGAGGCGCCCGGCGCCTACCGGCCCCAGGACCGCACCTATTACAACGTCACGGCGCTGGACGACCTGACGCCCGAGCAGGCCGAGAGTTCACTGCGCGAATACAACCACTGGATCCTGCAGATCCTCAACATCCACGAGGCCATCCCCGGCCACTACACCCAGCTCGTGCACGCCAACCGCGCGCCGAGCAAGGTCAAAGCCCTGTTCGGCAACGGTGCGATGGTGGAAGGCTGGGCCGTCTACGGCGAGCGCATGATGATCGAGAGCGGCTACGGCGCCTCGCCCGAAATGACGCTGATGTACGGCAAATGGCATCTGCGCTCGGTCACCAACACCGTGCTCGACTACAGCGTGCACGTGCTCGGCATGAGCGAGGCCGACGCGCTGGACCTGCTGACGCGCCAGGCGTTCCAGACCGAACGCGAGGCCAAGGAAAAGTGGCGCCGCGTGCAACTGAGCTCGGTGCAGCTGACCAGCTATTTCAGCGGCTACAGCGAAATCTTTGCGCTGCGTGAGGCGTTGAAAGCCAAGCCAGGCTTCAACCTCAAGGCCTTCCATGAGCAGTTCCTGAGCTATGGCAATGCGCCGGTGCGGTTGATCGCGGCGGAGATGCGTTGAGCCCCTCGCCCAGGCTTGCTCCGCAGAACGCGGCAAGCCAGGTCGGTCCCCCGAGGGGACGGCGAAGCTTGCGGCGTTGGGCCGCAAGCACATCGCCCGCGAGCCAGCTCGGGAGCGGCCCAGCGCTTGGCTCGCGGTCAGTCGGGACGCTTACACCGTGAACTGATCGTGCACCCGCGGCGCCGTCGCCGCGGGGTCGTCATTGCGCCAGACCGGCCCCGGCGTGCCCGCACGCCGCCAGCGCCGCGGCACCCGGTCGATGGCAATGAAGAAGGCCTGCATGCTGCCGTCCGGCGTGATACGAAAGCGCAGGAAGCCCTTGTGATCCTGCCCGTCCAGGGCCGAATAGGCGTTGTTGGTCAGCAGCCCCAGGCGGCACATCAGCGCCAGGTAGCCACCGATCAGCGCCGAGCCCAGCACGGCGCCGCCGGCGAAAACACCCACGCCGACCAGCAGCGAGTGCAGGATCAGCCCCAGCCACTGGTCGCGGCTGCCCAGGCCCGCCCACAGGCTGACGGCCTGGTGCATGAAGAACTCCAGGCTGAACACCGCCAGCACGTGCACGCTCGCATGCACGGCACCCATGCCCCAGGTGACGGCCCAGCGCTTGGTGCGACCGTCGTCAGGTGACAGCTCGTCCACGGCCTCGCGGCCCATGGTCATGCAGCCAAAGGCCATCAGCCCGTTGATCAGAAAGCCCAGCGGGCTGAACACCATCGCCTTGAGCCATAGCGCCAGCACGGCCAGGTAGTCGCCCGGCCCGTAGGCCCACAGCGGCTGGAAACCATCGGCCCGGAACGACCAGGAGAAGGGGCTGGAGTTCAGGTAGGCGTTGAACCAGTACAGCGCGCCCAGCAGCAGCGCAAAGCCCACGTTGCCGTTGCCGCCCTCCCGACGCGGCAGGAAGGCGAACAGATTGCGCCAGCCCCGCCCCTGCGACGCTTCGGCCGCCGGGTAGACGGTGACTTCCTTGCGCTCGAAATGCACACCCCGGGCGCGCCGGCCCGTCAGGCCGACCTTGAGGGCCGGCGTCTCGGTGCGTGGCTCGGGCGGGATGCAGTCCTCGGTGTCGAAGGCCTGCAGCCGCACGGGCCGTGTGGTCGCCCTGGTGTGCGTCGGGTGGGTGAATGCGCCGCCGCAGCCGCAGGTGACGAGGCGGCCGTCTCGGGCCAGATCTTGGGAGTCCCAACGCATGTAGTGGTGCAGATCGCCGGCGAGGCGCAGCCGAATGCGGCCGCGCAGCAGGCCTTCCAGGCGCTGGTAGCGCTTGGGATGGCTCT
Organism: Roseateles sp. P5_E11; assembly: GCF_054049355.1. NCBI lineage: Bacteria > Pseudomonadati > Pseudomonadota > Betaproteobacteria > Burkholderiales > Sphaerotilaceae > Roseateles > Roseateles sp. P5_E11. The sequence goes on from NZ_JBFUMO010000009.1 coordinate 30,189, forward strand.
CGTCGGCGCCGTCGCCGATGGGCCGTGTCCAGTAGGGCTCGGGGTAGATGAGGATGACCTTGTCGTCCGGGCCGATGACGGCCGGCTTGCCATGGCCGCCGATGGCCAGGGTCTCGAACTGCTCGTACTGGTCGCGATCGATGTCGCGCGTCAGTGCAAAGTCCAGGGCCAGGGC
>NZ_JBFUMO010000010.1:0-29909 GCF_054049355.1 Roseateles sp. P5_E11
GTGAGCGCAACCGTGCCAATGGCCTGCTGAGCTTCGAGTTCCGCCCGACTGCAGATTTCGACGCCTACCTTGATTTGCTGACTGGCAGCAAGACCAGCAAGCAGGAGCGTGTCGACTTCGACATCAACGTCCGCAACAGCGCCGTCATCCCTTCGGCAATGAGCTATGACCGCAGCGACTGCGCGGTCTACTGCTTCGTGACGGGGGGCACCCTCCTCAACGGTACCGGTTTCCTTGAATACCGCCGCATGGACGAGAGGAGCAGCTTCACGTCCGTGAACCCGGGCTTCGAATGGCGCATCTCCGACAAGTGGACGCTGGACGCGCAGGCCAATCAGGCCAGCAGCAAATTCAGCCGCACCGCGCCCACGCTCCTGGTCCCGACCGACGCGGCCAAGCCGTTCACGGTGAAGATCGGCGCCAACGCCAATTTCCCGGTCTACACGCCCAACGGCTTCGACCCGAACAGCCCGGCCGGCTACACCTGGGATCACCACGGCAACGCGACGGGCGCCCAGATCAGCGTCAATCGTGAGGACCGTGAGATCAAGACGAGGGGTGCACGCTGGAATCTGGCCTGGGGTGACGAGAGCCTGACCCTCAAGGGTGGCATGGCCTATGACACCTACCACCGCCTGATCACGCCGTTCAACGACGATGGCCGTCTGCAGAACGTCGTCTGCGGCGGCAACCTGAACGTGCGCATGTACGCGCCCAACAACACCAACCCGAATGGCTGCGCGATCATTCCGATCACGGCCAACCCGGCGACGCAATACCCTGGCTACGGCCAGGGCGCGACGGCTGGCGGGCCCGCGCTGGCCTATCAGGGCTCGGCCGTGCCGGACATTTCCCAGTACCTGGTGCCCGGCCCCAACGGCTTCGTCACGATTGACTGGAGCCGCTTCGCTAGGGCCACCAGCTACGACAGCATCACCGCCGGCATGGTCCAGCTCGCGGGCAGCAACGCCCTCAGCGGTGCGTCTCCGCAGGACTTCGGTGAAAACGTCTTCGGCAACTACATCGAGGTGTCCGGCCAGGCGCGCGTCTTCGACCGCCTGCTGCGCTATGACGCGGGCCTGCGCCGCACGCGCACCTCGCAGAGCGTCGGCGCATACACGGGCAACGTGGCCGATCCGCGCAATGCAGGCCTGGCCAACGGCGGCCTGTACCCGAACCTGGTCACGGAGACGACGGGCCAGACTTCCTACAGCAACACCCTGCCCAGCGGCACGCTGGCGTACAACTTGGCTGACGACATGATCGTCCGCGCGGCGGCTTCGAAGGCCATCACCCGTGCTGACCCCAAGGCGCTGCAGCCGCTGAGGGCGACGTCCAATGATGTGGCCCTGTCCAACGCCACCGCCACCAACCCGGGGCTGAAGCCCTTCGAGTCCAAGAACCTGGACTTTGGATGGGAGTGGTACACGGACAAGAAGGGCAGCTATGTCGCGGCGGCCTATTTCGAAAAGAAGATCAAGAACTTCCCGCGCACTGTCGTGCGCCAGATGACGCTGTCGCAGATCCGCCAAGAGTTCGGTGCCGACTCGCTGCAGTACGCAGCGGGCAGCGCGATCGACCTGGCGGTGACTGCGGCCGGCGGCCCCGACAAGTTCAACATTCCGCTGTCGCAGCCGCTCAACACGGAAGACATCATGAAGCTCAAGGGCTGGGAGTTGAGCTGGGCGCAGTCGCTGGACCGCTTCCTGCCGATCAACGGCTTCGGCTTCTACGCCAACTACACCCGCACCAAGCAGGATGCAGGCACCAGCGGCCAGGTGCCGATTGGCGCGGCGCCCTATACGGCCAACCTGACCGTGTACTTCGAAAACAGCCGCGGCTCCATCCGCCTGAGCAACAGCTACCAGGCCCGCACCCCGTTTGAGTCGAAGAACACGGATTCCATCCCGGCAGGCACCATGTTCAAGTACAACAAGGCCTACTACCAGGCGGACCTCTCGACCCGTCTCGAAATCGGCGACTGGGTGGGGTGGAAGCAGGGCGTGTCGCTCAACTTTGACGTTGCCAACCTGAACAAGGCCACGCAGAAGTCCTACATCCAGGAAGAGCTCGCCGTGCGTGGCTACTGGGATCCGGGCCGTACCTATCAGCTGACCGCTCAGATGAAGTTCTGACCAGAGGCAGGCCATGTTCGGCGTCGTCCACCTGACCCGCGCCTCGCAGCGCACCAGCTTCCAGTTGGCCAACGCGCCGTACGCGATCTACGAGCCGGGTCGCACTTGCCAGGTGGGTCTGCGCGCCAGCTTCTGATTCATCGCCTGTGTCTCCGCCAGCGGTCCGGGTGTGGCCCGCTGGTGTTTCGATGAGGGTCCTCGCCGGCCGATGGCGAGCGCCCTCATCTTTTTATTGGCACCGCCGCCCGCTCGTGCCGGAGCTCGGTGACGGTGCGGCCGGCAACGCCCCAGTTGTCGGTGTCGACCTCGTCGATGACGACGAAGGTGGCCGCCGGGTCCTTGTTCAGCACGCGGACCATCAGGTCGGTCGCCTCGGCAATCAATTGCTTCTTCTGATCCAGCGTCACGCCTTCGCGGGTGATCTCGATGCGGATGTAGGGCACGGTCAGGTCTCCTGATGGGTGTAGAGCTTGGCAACGATGGACCAGCGGCCGCCATCCTTGAGCAGGCTGAGCTGGTCCAGGTAGTCGAAGCCCAGCATCTGGCAGCGCGCCGTCGCCAGCGCGACCGAGCCGTCGATGCGCAGGGCCTGCAATTGCATGCGCTGGGTCTCGCCCTGGCTTTGCGGGCTGGCCCGCTTGGCCACCACCTGCAGATAGGGCTCGACGTCGCGCAGCAGCACCTGGCCGCTGACCTCGCCGTAGAGCCGCGCCTGCGGGTGGAAGACCTGTGCGAGCAGATCCACATCGCCACGGTAGAGGCCGTCGAAATAGCGCTGCAGCAGCGCCAGCAGTTCTTCGCGGTCGGTCATGGCATCACCACTTGCCGGAGCTCATGCCGCCATCCACGGGCAGCACGACGCCGGTCGTGAAGGCCGCGCCGGCGAGATAGAGCACCGCATCGGCAATCTCCTGCACGGTCGCGATGCGGCCGGCCGGCTGCAGCGTGTTCAAAAAGCCATGCATGTCGGCCGTGTACATCGGCGTGTCGACGATGCCGGGTGCAACGGCGGCCACCTGCACGTTGTGCGGTGCCAGCTCCAGCGCCAGGGCTCGGGTGGCGTGGTTGATGCCGCCCTTGATCAGCACCGGCAACACCGCTGGCACGCCCTGGATGGGTTGCGACGCGATGGCGGCCGTGATGTTGATGATGTGGCCGGCCTTGCGCTCCACCATGTGGCGGGCCGCGGCCTGCGACGGGTAGACAAAGCCCTTGAGGTTGGTGTCGACGAGGGCATCCAGCTCGGCCGGCGTGTAGTCGACAAAGGGCTTGGCGTTGAAGATGCCGGCGTTGTTGACGAGCACGTCGACGCGGCCGAAGCGTTCGATGGCCGCCTGTACGAGGCGGGTGCCGGTGGCCGGGTCGGCCACGTCGCCGGCGACGGTGAGCAGGTTGTCGGGCTTGCCGAGTTCGACGGCGGCCTGCCGCAGGCGCTCGGCATTGCGGCCGTTGGCGACGACGTTGTCGCCCTGCTTCAGGAAGGCGGCAGCGATGGCCAGACCGATGCCGCTGGAGGCGCCGGTGACGATGACGGTGCGAGGAGAGTGGTTCATGGATGACTCCATTGGGTTGCGATGGACTCAAATCTATTGGCGACGTCGTGATCAATAAATAAGATCCTGGCCACTTCAGTATTTACATGATGTGATGGCATGAATCGGCAATTCGACGACCTGATGCTGGGCAGCCTGGAGCTCTTCTGCGCGGCGGCGGAGCTGGGTGGCTTCACGGCGGCGGCTACGGCGGCGGGCGTGACGCCGGCGGCCGTCAGCCGCACGGTGGCGCGCCTCGAAGAGAGGTTGGGCGTGCGCCTGTTCGTGCGCACGACGCGGCAGATCCGCCTCACCGACGCGGGCCAGGCCTATTACGAGCAATGCCGCCAGGTGCTGAACCAGCTGATGGAGGCCGAGCGCGAGGTCAGCGGCCGGCAGGCGGCGCCGAGCGGCCTGCTGCGCATCAGCGTGCCGACGACCTATGGCCACCACCGCCTGCTGCCGCGCCTGCCGGCCTTCCGCGAGCGCTACCCGGAGATCCGCGTGGATGTGCACGTCAGCAACCGCAACATCGACTTCGCGGCCGAGGGCTATGACCTCGCCGTGCGCGTGCGCGCGCCAGCCGACTCGACGTTGATCGCCCGGCACCTGGAGGACGCCGAGCTGTTGCTCGTTGCCGCGCCCGACTACCTGCGCCGCCGCGGCGAGCCGCAGTCACTCGACGAGCTGGCGCAGCATGACTGCATCCAGTTCGAGCTGCCCAGCAGTGGCCGCACCATCCCCTGGCTGTTCCGGGAGGGGGCGCATGACGTCGAACGCCAGACCGCAGGCGGCACCAGTTGCTCCGACGACGTGCTGGCTGGCGTGACACTCGCGCGGCACGGTGCCGGCATCTTCCAGGCCTATCGCTTCACGGTGGAGGAAGAGCTGCGCCAGGGCCGCCTCGTCGAGCTGCTGAAGCCCTTCGGCGGCCGCTCGCGACCCTTCAACTTGCTCTACCCGCATCAGCGGCATGTGCCGCTGCGGGTGAGGTGCTTTGTCGACTTCTTGCTGGCGACCTAGAKAATTTCAAAGCGCACGTCGATGTTGCCTCGCGTCGCATGGGAGTAGGGGCAGAGCTGGTGGGCGCCGTCGAYGAGCTGTTTCTTCTGCTCGGCATCGAGGCCGGGCAGGTTGACGGTCAGCTTGACCGCCAGCGCAAAGCCCTGGTCGGCCGTGGTGCCGAGAGACACATCAGCATCGATGCTGACCTCGTCCGGCACGCGGATGCCCAGCGGCGCGCCGGCGCGCCGCATCGCGCCCATGAAGCAGGCCGAGTAGCCGATGCCGAAGAGCTGTTCGGGATTGGTGCCCGGCTTGTTCGACCCGGGCGGGCTGAGCTTGACGTCCAGTTCGCCGTCGCTGGACTTGCCCCAGCCCTCGCGGCCTCCGGCGGTGTGGGTGTGGGCGGTGTAGACGACTTTCTCGATGGCGCGCATGGTGTGGGCTCCTCGTGGGTCAGGTTTCGGCGTGGAAATGGCGCAGGGCCACGAGGGCCAGGCGCACGACATTGCGGGTCTCGGTGACGGGGGCACCGGCCTTGGCGCTCAGGCGCAGGCCGCGCATGACGGTCAGCACGAAGTCGGCGGCCGCGGTCTCATCCAGCGTGGGCGGCAGCTCGTCCTGCGCCTTGGCCTGCGCCAGCGCGGCGGCGACGTCGGCCTTGGAGCGCCTGGCGCCCTCGCGCAGGATGGCCGCGACCTCTTCGTCGCTGGTGCCGATCTCGGCGGCCGTGTTGACCGACATGCAGCCGCGCGTGCGTGCCACGCCACTCGAGGACGCAATGGACGTCAGCAGCGTTTCGATGCCGGCCAGCGGCGAGGGCGCGGATGCCAGCACCTTCTGCAGCGATTTGGCGCGCTCGGCCTGGTAAAGGCGCAGGGCCTCCAGGAAGAGGCCGCGCTTGCTCTCGAAGGCGTTGTAGAGGCYTTGACGGCCGATGCCCATGGCCTCGACGAGGTGGGGCATACCCGTCGCCTCGAAGCCCTGGCACCAGAACACCTCCATCGCGCGGTGGAGGACTTCGTCCCTGTCGAATTCGGAAGGTCTTGCCATGAATGAATTGGACTTGTTTTTGAACGATCGGTCAATAATAATGAACGCCATCGATTTCGCAACCCGCAGTTCCACGTCATGAACTTCGCCAGAAGGCTCTCCGTCGCCGCCGCGCTCGCCCTGTTCATGACCGCTCACGCCTCGGCCGACCCGCGCCTGGACGGTGGCGGCGAATGGATCAACTCACCGCCGCTGGCACTCGCCGGCCTGCGCGGCAAGGTCGTGCTGGTCGACTTCTGGACCTATTCCTGCATCAACTGCCAGCGCACCCTGCCGTACTTGCGCGCCTGGTCGCAGAAATACGGCCCCCAGGGCCTGGTCGTCGTCGGCGTGCATGCGCCGGAGTTCGGCTTCGAGCGCGATGTGAAGCGCGTGCGCCAGGCCGCGATGGAAGGAAAGCTCGACTACCCCATCGTGCTCGACAACGACTTCACCATCTGGCGCGCCTTTGGCAACCAGGCCTGGCCCGCGCTGTATTTCGTTGACGCCCAGGGCCGCGTGCGCCACCAGCAGCTCGGCGAGGGCGACTATGAGCGCGCCGAGCGGGTCATCCGCGAGCTGCTGCGCGAGGCTGGCAAGGCGCCGGAGGCGGGCATGGCCCAGGTTGCGGCGACCGGCATCGGCCTGGCGCCCGACATCGCCAACGTGCGCTCACCCGAGACCTATCTCGGCCATGGGCACGGTGCAGCCCGCGGCATCCTGCCCGACCGCCTCAAGCGCTATGCCGGTGGCACCCCCCGGCTCAATGAGTGGTCGCTGGCCGGCGACTGGACCGTGCGCCCCGAGTACGCCGAGCTGTCGGGCGACAGCGGCAGCGTGGCGCTGCGCTTTCAAGCGCGCGACCTGCACCTCGTGCTTGGTCCCGCAACTGACGGCAAGCCTCTGCCATTCCGCATCACCCTCGACGGCCAGCCGCCTGGCACCGACGCGGGCCTGGACGTGGGCGCCGACGGCCGCGGCCTGGCCAGTGGCGAGCGCCTCTATCAGCTGGTGCGCCAGCGAGGCCCGGTGCGCGCACGCACTTTCGAGATCCGCTTCGATGCACCCGGCGCCCGCGCCTATGCCTTCACCTTCGGTTGACTTCACTGAGGACTTCAGATGAACACCTTGCCCCTGCCCACGCTTCCGCGGCCGCAGCCGCTGCCGCGCCCGGTCGTCTCCTTCGCCCGCATGCTGGTGCTGGCTCAGCGGCGCTTTCGCGATCAGCAGCAGAAACCCGCGGCAGCCGTCTAGCGTCGCGCCCGCGCGGTGGCCAGCGCGCTGTCCAGCGCCTCCAGCAGCCGCCGCGGCTCCAGCGGCTTGGTCAGGTAGCGGAAGAAGCCTGCGGCCAGGCCCGCCACCGCGGCATCGGGCATGGCGTTGGCGGTCAGCGCGATGATGGGGATATGGGCTGTGCGCGGGTCCATGTGCAGGATGGACTGGGCCTCGCGCCCGGTCATGCGCGGCATGTTGTTGTCCATCAGGATGACGTCGGGCACGTATTGCCGGGCCATCTCGACCCCGCGCTGGCCGTCGGGCGCCGTCAGCAGCCGGATGTCGCCGCGTGCGGCCAGCAGTTCCTCGACGAGCTGGCGGCTGGCGGGGTTGTCTTCCACATAGAGCACGGTGGCTGGCGCCTCGCCCTCACGCGGCGCCGCCGTCAGGCTGGTCAGGTCGCCCCAGTCGGTTTCGGCGTGCGGCACAGCGGGGAGTTCGCTGGCCCGCAGGTCGACCCAGAACACGCTGCCTTCGCCGGGCACGCTGTGCACGCCGATCTGGCCGCCCATCAGCTCGACCAGGCGCTGGGTGACGACCAGGCCGATGCCGGTGCCCTGCTCGGGGCCGCCCTCCTGGCCGAGGCGGTTGAAGGGCTGGAACAGCGCTTCGACCTGCTCGGGCTTGAGCCCGGCGCCGGTGTCCTTCACCGAGATGCGCACATGCCCGGCATCGAACCGGTCGCAGTCCACGCGCACCGAGCCGCCGGGGCGGTTGTACTTGATGGCGTTGCTGACGAGGTTGAGCACCACCTGCTTGAGCCGCATGCGGTCGGCCAGCGCCACGCAGCCGCTGCTGTTGACGAACTGGGTGGCGATGGCGCGCTGGCTGGCCATCGGCTCGATCATCTTGCGGCATTCCGCCAGCACATCGTCCAGCGGTACCGGCTCGACGGACAACTCCACATGACCGCTCTCGATGCGCGCGAGGTTGAGGATCTCGTTGATGAGCGTCAGCAGATGCTTGCCGGCGCCGACGATGTGGTCGACGAACTCCTGGCGCCGCTCGGGCTTGGCGTCAGCGATGTTGGTGCCCAGCAGTTGGCCGAAACCGATGATGGCGTTCAGCGGCGTGCGCAGCTCGTGGCTCATGCTGGACAGGAATTCCGACTTCGCGCGGTTGGYCTTCTCGGCCAAGGCGGTGGCGAGCCGCAAGTCCTCATTGGAGGTCTCGAGCTGGGCGGTGCGCTCGTGCACGCGGGCTTCCAGCTGCTCGTTGAGCCGCATGACTTCCTGGGCGTGCTTCTCGATCTCACCCAGCATGCCGTTGAAGGAATCGGCCAGCACGCCGACCTCATCGTCGGTCATCTTGGCGGCCCGGCGCGAATAGTCCTGGCGCTGCATGACGTCGCGGGCCACATCGCTGATGGCGAGGATGGGCTGCACCACGGCGCGCTGCAGCCGCATAGAAAACAGGAAAGCGATGCCCAGCGCGGCCAGGGCGACCACCGCGGCGATGCCGAGATAGGTCAGCACGCGGTCATGCAGCGCGTACTCGGCGCGCAGATAGACGCTGCCGATAGCGCGCCCATCCTGCACGATGGGCAGGGCGACGGCGATGTCGCGGTCGGCACGGTGCACGCCCTGCTTTTCAGCATGCGCGGGCAGCGGCGCGTCGGCGCCCGCGGCCGTGTATGAGGCGAAGCGCTCGCCCTGGGCGCCGTAGATGGCGGCGGCACGCACGCGCGGCTGCAGGCGCAGCAGCGCAAGGTTCTCGCTGGCCACCTTGACGTCGTCGAACTCCAGCGCCGGCGCCGTCGAATGGCCGAGCAACTCGGCCTGGGCCTTGAGATCAGCCACCCAGCCTTCGTGATAGGACTTCAGGTCATAGGCCACCATCGCGCCCAGCGCGACAAGCAACGCGACCAGGGCCGTCAACATCGTGACGCCGAGCAGTCTCCGTTGGAGTGAGAGCCTGAACATCTATGACTTGCCTTCAACCCGACGCGCGACGCCGAGCAGGCGCACGCTGATCTTGAGGCCGCTTTGCGTGGCGGGCGGCAACAGGATGTCAAAACGCACCTTGTCGTCGATGACGACGAAATTGATCATGCCCATTGCGCCGCCGGGGTCAAACTCGGTGACTGTGAGGACTGGCCTCCCTTGTACGGCCGCGAGCAGGTTGGGTGTGTAGGAGACCATGCCGCGCGAAACGAAGAGGGCGTGGACGCCCTCTGGCACTTCGCCGCGCACGAGCCGGCGCACCTCGACGGGCCGCCCGGCCACGGAGGTGGCCGTGGCGGTGCGGCGGAACTCCTCGACGACCGCCTCGCTGGCCAGCACGCCGATGCGAAACGGCTCGCCCACCGGGCCCAGCGACTGCGGTGGCCAGTCGATGTAGTTGCCGAACTTGCAGACGAAGGCGGCCTTGACCTGGTATTCGGCCATGCCGTCATCGTCGCCCGCACGCGCGCCGCCCGCGATGGCCAACGCCGCGAGCAGCAGCGTTCGGCGGGCGAGGCGGACGGCCTTCATCAGAAGAAGCGCATGCGCATCTGGAGCATGAGGTTGCGGCCGAACTCGGTGCGGGTTTGGATGGCGGTGAACTCGCCGTGGCTGCCGAACAGGTTCTGGGCCACCAGCGCGAGGTCGACATCCGGGCCGATGCGCCGGCCCAGGCGCAGGTCCACGGCCGTGTAGGCCGGCACGTCTGGCGCGCTCAGGGCGCCGACATGGCGCAGCATGAGGTCCAGTTCGGCATCGCTGGGCAGGTTGAAGGCCGCACGCAGCCGCCACAGCTGGCGTGGCATGGCGCCGGCGGCGGCGGCCACGGAGTCGGCGGTGTCGATGCTGCCCGGCTTGAGCTGCAGGTGCGGCCTCAGCAGCGTGACGCCGCCGTGCAGGCGCAGCCAGGACGCAGCCTGCAGGCTGCCCCAGGCCTCCAGGCCGCTGACGCGGCCTTTCATGCCGTTGCCGAAATAGACCGACGTGCCGCTGGGCGCCAGCTCCTGGGTGCGCAGATGGTCGTAGTTGCCATGAAAGGCCGTGGCCGACAGCGTCAGTGCGGGCAGTGGCTGGCCGCGGTAGCCGAGCTCCAGCACATTGGCCGTCTCGGCGCGAAAGCCCGCGCCGCCGTCGAGGATGAAAGGCGGCTGGGCAGGGATGTAGATGTCGCGGTCCAGCCGCGAGGGCGCGCGCACCGTGTGCGCGGCCGAAGCCCACCAAAGCTGGCCGGGCGAAGGCTTCCATGCCAGGCGCAGATTGGGCAGGAACTCGTTGCCCGTGTAGTCATTGCGTTCGACACGCGCACCGAGTGTCACGCGCAGGCCCTCGGCAACCGCGACCTCGTCCTGAACAAACAGGCTGGTCCAGGCCTGGTTCAGTCGCTCGGGCAGGAAGGCGAACTCAGGCGCGCCGTGGCCGACGCGGTCCTGCGAGCGGCGATGGTTGGCGCCCAGCACGACGGTGTGGTCAGGCGTGGGCCGCAACGTGTACTGCACTTCGAAATCGGCGATCTCCAGCGTCTCGTCGAAGGTGGGCGGGTTCACGCGCACGGTACGGTCCAGATAGCCCTGCACGCTGAGTTCGCCGCCGCCGACCGGCCCATCCCAGCGCGCCAGCAGGTTGGCACCGGAGAGCCGGATGGTGTCCAGCGCGAAGTTCACGCCTGTGACGTCGATGCTGCCCGGCCGCGGCTGGCCGTGGTTGCCGCGATAGGCATTGCCCTGCAGTGTGACGCGATCGTTGCCGCGGCCCCAGTCGGCGCGAAAGCCGCCCCTGAGCATGTGGCCCGCATCCTCCACGGGCGTGCCCGCCGCCGTTTCGGTGCGGCCTTGGCTGGTGTGCTTGAGGTACAGGCGCATGTCGCCGCCGTCGCCCAGCGACCAGCCATGGCGCAGCACCGTGTCGCGCTCGTGGCTGCCCGCCGCCGCCGATACCAGGCTGCCGCGCGTGGCCGAGGCACTGCGCGTGATGATGTTGATGACGCCGTTGACGGCGTTGACGCCCCACAGCGTGCTGCCGGGGCCGCTGCTGATCTCGATGCGATCGATGTCTTCCAGTGCCACGTCCTGCACGTCCCAGAACACGCCGGCAAACAGCGGCGTGTAGACCGAGCGCCCGTCGATAAGGACGAGCAACTTGTTGGCCGAGCCGGCATTGAAGCCGCGTGCACTGATCGAATAGTCGCCGCTCGAGGTTTCGGCGACGTGCAGATTCGGCGCCAGGCGCAGGGCCTCGGGCAGGCGGGTCACGCCGGCGCGGCGGATGTCGTCGGCGGTGATGACAAAGAGTGAGGCCGCCGCATCCCCCAGGCGCTGTTCACGCTTGGCAGTGGAGGTGATGGTGACGTTACCGAGCTCTTCCAGGCTGAGGTCGACCAGAGGGGCCTGGGCCGCCGCGGGCGCCGCCCATAGCGCGGCTGCTGCAATGCAACATGCCCGGCTTTGTGGCTGCCCCATGCACCCTCCCAACGGTGACCCGGTCGCTCGACGATAACGCAGCGACCGGATGGCGGCAACGCGACATCGGCCCGCATGTGGCACCAGACGGCAACCCGTGACAAACGCCTCGTTTCAGGGGCGCTGCGTGCCTGCGCCGGGATTCGGGCACGTCGGGTGAGTGGCAGCGCGCAATGGCGCCAGCATCCGCCTGGCCGCCTGGCCGCCGGGCCGGGGGGGCGCGGCCTGCTCGTCAGCGTGGACTTTTCCTGGGCACGTTCTTCTGCAACTGCCACAGCAGCACACAGACGATCAGCGTCGTGCCGATCAGCACGTTGCCGACCCACGGAAAGTGCTCCAGCTTGCCGTCGGTGCCAATGCTCACGATATGGCCGGACACCAGCGCCGCCAGGCCGCCAGCCAGCTGCTGCAACGCGGCATTGATGGCCGTGAAGGCGCCGCGCTGCTCCGGCGCGGGGATGCCGGTGACGACAACCTGCCAGGGCACCATGCGCGAGAAGATGCCGGCGAAGAGGATGACGTTGACGACGACCAGCGTCGTCAGCGATGACGGACCCAGCCGCGTGTAGATCGCCACCATCACGATGGTGATGGCACTGCCCGTGAAGAACACCGGCAATGGGCCGAAGCGATCGACGAGGCGGCCCACCAGCGGTGCGACGAACATCGTGCTGATGCCGGTGACCAGGTAGACCATGGGCAGGTGCTGCAGGTCGATGCCGACGTTGTTCACCGAGAAGGCGCTGGCGAACGGCATGATCATGAAGCCGCCGGTCGTCAGCAGCGCCGTGATGACGAAGGCGTGCACATGGCGGGCCTTGGCGACGGTGTGCCAGAGGTGGGCGAAGGCGCTGCGGTCGCTCTGCAGCTTCAAGTGGGCATCCACCGGCTTCATGCGCCAGGCGATCAGCAGGCCGCCGACTGCTCCGAAGGCCACCAATGCCATGAAGGGCGCGTGCCAGTCCCAGTGCGTGGCGAGGTAGAGGCCGAAAGGCAGGCCCAGCACCTGGCTGGCCGCAAAGCCGCCTTGCAGCAGGCCCATGACGCGCCCACGCAGTGCCGGCTCGAAGAGGTCGGCGGCGATGGCCATGACGATGGAGCCGATGACACCGCCGAACAGCCCGGTGACGATGCGCGCCATCAGCAGCGACTCGAAGCTGGTGGCCAGGCCGCACCACAGCGTGCCGAGCAGAAACCCGCCGTAGAAGAACAGCAGCAGTTTCTTGCGGTCGAAGCGGTCGGCAAAGCCTGCCGTCAGCAGGCCGGAGATGCCGGCGCTGAAGGCATAGGCCGACACGACCAGGCCGAACTGCTGGGCCGTCATCGACATGGCCGGCATGATCATGGCGCCGAGCGGCGACATGATCATGAAGTCCAGGATGACGGCGAACTGCAGCAGTGTCAGCAGGCCGGTGGCAAAGCGCTGGTAGGGAGTGAAGGCGAGCGGCGGGGCAGTGGCTGGAGCGGTGGCTTCGGGCATGGGCGGCGGCGGTGGCAGGCGCGGGGCCTGATGGGGGGATGTTGGGCGCTGGCGTGCCGCTCGATGGCGGCGTTGGGACTGCCACGCAGTGTGCGCGAGGGCGTGCCCGGACATGGCAGCAGAGACTGGAGCAGGATGAGACGCTGAGCTCGCTGCATAGGAGCCTATTCATATTAAGATAGGCGCCTATGTAAAGTCAAGGACCGTTCATCAGTCCTTTCTGTGCGTCCATGCCCGAGCCTCGAGAACCCCAACCGCCGCTGAAGCTGATCGGCCATGTCCACCGCGGTTTCCAGCGCATGGCCGACCAATTGCTGCGCGAGCAGGGCTTTGCGCTGGGCCAGCTGCCGGTGCTGATGGCGCTGAAGGACGGCAAGCCGCGCTCCCAGGCAGAACTGGCGCGGCTGGCCCATGTGGAGCAACCCAGCATGGCCCAGCTGCTGGCGCGCATGGAAAGAGACGGCCTCGTCGAGCGAGTGCCCGACCCCGAGGACGGCCGCAGCCGCCTCATCTCGCTGACGACCGCCTGCCGCGAGCGCATGCCCAAGGCGCGCGGCGTCATGCAGGCGTTGAGCGCGGAGGCGCTGCAGGGCTTCAGCGCCGAGGAGGTGGCGGTGCTCGGCGGGCTGCTGAGCCGCCTGGCCGACAGCGTCGATGCGATGCTGGAGCGTCGCCTGGGGGACTGAGGCGGGCCTGGCGCGCCGTCCTACACGGCGTCGCGCCGCAGGCTCACGCGGGTGCAGAGGTGGCCGCGCGAGAGTGAAGCATCCCGATTTGCGGAGATGCAATCATGGACACGATGATGGACAGCCCGCCCCGGCTGGAAACAGCACCTTCGCAGGCGGCGGATGTGCTGATCTGCGTGGTCGGTACGGCCGATGTGATGCAGGCTTGCGAAGCCGACCTGGCGGTGCTGGCGGCAAACAGCAGCGTGCATCGCCTGGACTGGCGCCTGGACGACGAGTTCGGCGAGCCGCCCGTCGAGGCGGATTGGGCCGACGGCCTCATCGTGCTGAACTCCGACGCCTGGGCCGCACCAACCGGCTGCGCCAAGTTGCAAGCCCTGCTGAAGATGGCCTGGCGCTGCGGCCGCACCGTGGCGCTATGCGGCGACGCGATGAATTCGCTGAGCACGCTGGGCTTTGCGGCCGATGTGCCCGCCGAGGCCGAAGGCCTCTTCCTCTGCCCCCAGGGGCCTTGCAGCGAGACGCTGCGCGAGTTCCTCGACGCCGTCCAGGAACAGCCCCATCGCGGCCGTTGAGCGCCTGACCGTTGATTGATCCTTGCTCCGAGCCTGTCAGCTTGTGGCAGGCCTGTCGGAACTGCACCAAAAAGCGTGGCCCGCGTCGCGCTTCTTCTTGAAGCTGAACGCGGGCCACGCGCAGGGGACGAACGGAGTCGCTATCTGCGCATCAGCCCCACCACCAGGCTGATGATGGCCAGGATGATGAAGCCGTAAAACAGCAGCTGGGCAATGCCTGCGGCGCTGGCGGCGATGCCACCAAAGCCGAATAGGGCCGCCACGAGGGCGACAACAAAGAAGATGATCGCGTAACGCAGCATGAGGTTTCTCCTTGGACTGTTGGCATCGCTAATCTAGGGCTGGCGCTGGTGCTGGGGTGCCGGCCCCCGCCGCGCTGCCGGGTAGGAAGCCGCCGACGCGGTTACAGCCGGCTTGGCGCTCGCATCCGCACGTGGCGCCGCAGCCGGTCCATCGCAGCTCACGGGTGGCAGGTCCTCCCCGGGATCGACGAAGGCCAACAGGGCGGCCGGCGGCGCCAGCGCCCCCAGGGCGATGGCGGCAATGGCCTTGCCGCCCAGGGCCTTGCCCTCCAGGGCGATGCGCGGGTCGCCCAAAGTGCCCTGCACGCGCACCGGTGAACGCAGCGTCAGCAACGAGAAGTCCTTGGGCCTGGCGACCACCCGCAGGTCCAGTGTCTCGTCGGCCAGGCTGATGCGGCCGTCGATGTCGATGCGGCTGTCGCGGTTGTCCACCACGGCCGAGCGTGGCCTCAGCACACCCGCCTTGAAATTGCCGTCCAGGCGGGCGCAATTCAGCGCCAGGTTCTTGTCGCCGCGCAGCAGGATGCCCAGGCCTTGAGCCAGGTCCAGCCCGGTGGCTTCGGTCAGCAGATGGGAAATGCTGCCCTTGTCGAGCTGCAGGCGAATAGGCCCGTTCAGGCTGGCCAGCAATGCGGCCGTGCTGCCCCCGTGGCCCTGCACGTCGATGTCGGCGCGCATGCGGCCGGTCACGGGGTGTTCACTCAGGCTCTTGGCCTGGAACTTGAACCACTGCTCGATGGCCATGCCGCGTACGTCGGCATGCACCTGCCACAGCGGCGGGCTGGGGCGCGTGTCCAGCCGCAGCCGGCCGGCCAGCTCGCCGCCGGCCACGCCGGCATTGAAGTTCTCCAGCGTCAGCACGCCGCCTTCCAGCACCACGCTGGTATTCACCGGTGCCAGCGGCGCAAGCTTGGCGCTGCCGAGGTCGAGCTGGGTCAGCGCGACGGCGACGCGCGCGTCCATCGTGCTCAGCGACGGCAGATCCAGCGGCCGGTCGGGCAGCACGCGACCCGGGCGGCTGGGTGGCGCATCCGCGCCGACGGCTGGGCCTAAGTCGGCCAGGCGCAGCGGGCCGCCACGCAGCATGCCGCTGAGCATGGGGCGCCGTGTTGACTTCTCGCGGGTGTCGAAGCTGAAATCGCCGGCCAGTTGGCTCTTGCCGATGCGGGCACGGGCACCGCCCAGCTGCCAGACGCCCGAGGCATGCTGCAGCCGCCCGCTGAGCTCCAGCGGCGGCGTGCTGGGCAGGGTGATGCCGAAAGGGCGGCCGACGTCGGCCAGCGAGTTGCCGCGCACCTGCAGCTGGCCGTCCAGCGCGCGGGCGTCGAGCAGCGATGCGGCCGTGCCTGCGAAAGCGATGCGGCCGTCACGCTGGGTCAGTTCGGCACGCAGCTGCACCGGCGGCAGGCCGGTGTCGGCGGGCGCGAGCAGGGCCAGCCCGGCGCCGGCTTCGGCCTTCAGCGCGAGTTGCTGGCCGCGCAACTTGCCCTTCAAGTCGGCCGTCCACTGACCGTCGGCCTGGGTCGCGAAGCGGGCGTCGCCGACCAACAGCAGCGGCGCATCGTCCAGCTGGGCGCTGCCGTGGCGGACGACGAGGTGGTCGATCTGCGGCAGCTCGGCCGGCTCATCGCGGGCGCCCGAGGGTTGCACCGGCCAGGCCGTGCGGCCGGCGGCGTCACGCTGCCAGTTCAGGGACAAGGACTCGGCCTGTACCAGGCGCAGCCGCAGCGGTGCGCCGCGGCGCCAGGCCCAGATGTCACCCCATTGCCAGTTCAGCAGCACGTCCTTGGCGTCGGCCAGGGGCTCGCCGCGGGTGCCGCTGACGCGCAGCCGGGGGGCCTCAAGCCGAGGTTTCCACAATAGGTGCAGCCGAGCACCGGCGTCCATGTCCAGGCCGCGCTCGGCCTGGGCGGCCAGCCGGGGCGCGAGGCCGGGCCAGCCGGCCAGATCCATGCCCACGACGGCAATGACGACCAGCACGACGGCGCCGGCAATGGTGACGGCGACTTTCATGAAGGCATGCTCGCGGCCGGTTGCCGGGACCGGCGTGGGACGGGGGGCCCCATGCCTGTAGGACGCTGGCTGACACACGCGCCTGTCGGTTCGGTCCGACAGGCGATCGGCGCCTGGGCCGAAATCGGGCGCGGCCCGAGGCGTCCAAAGTATGAAAACCGGCCTGATGGCCTCGCACCGGAAAGGACGCCCCAATGAAACAGCACACCACTGCCCGCCTGCCCCTGCTAGCCACCCTCGCCATGGCCGCTGCGCTTGGCGCCTGCAGCCGGCAGCCCGACGATGAACTGAGCGCCGGCCAGCGCGCGGACAACGCCGTGGCCGATGCCAAGCGCGAAGGCAGCGAAGTCCTGGCCGACGCCCGCATGTCGGCGCGCGAGGCCGCGGATGCGACAGCCCGCGTTTCTTCAGACATGAACATCACGGCCAAGGTCAATGCCGCGCTGGCCGTGGATGACCAGCTGAAGGCCACGCAGATCAATGTCGACACCCGTGACGGGCAGGTGACGCTGTCCGGTCAGGCGCCCGACCCGAGGTCGCGCGAGCGCGCTACGACGCTGGCCGCGGCCATCGACGGGGTGAAGCAGGTCAACAACCAGCTGGTGGTCACCCGCAACGGCTGACCCTGCAACTCGCCAAAGCAAAGGCGCCCCGCGAGGGCGCCTTTGCTTTGGCCGCGTCGGCATGCCGTCCGACAGTCCACCGCCGGCCGTAACGATAGCCTTGTCTAGACAACTGCAATCGCTTACTCATGGCCGCCCCTGTTTCTGCATTGAAACGCTTCATGACCGTGGCCAAACCCTATTGGGTGGGCGACCGGCGCGTCTGGGCCTGGGCCTTTCTGGTCGGGCTCATCGTGCTGATGCTGGCCGAGACGCAGTTCGCCGTGTTGCTGAACAACCAGACCGGCGAGCTGACCTCGGCACTGGCGGCGCGCGACGAGCCGCGCTTCTGGGCCGCGGTGCGCGCCATGCTGTGGATCATGGCCTTCGCGGTGCCTATCTTTGCCATCTACTACTACGCCCGCGACGCCTATGCCAACGACTGGCGGCGCTGGCTGACCCACCGCTTCCTGGACGGCTATCTGCGCGAGCGCCGTTACTTTCACATCGCCGGCGACGAGATCGACAACCCGGACCAGCGCATCGCCGACGACATCAACACCTTCACCAGCCGGTCGCTGCACTTCCTGCTCATCCTGCTGGGCTCGCTGATGCAACTGGTGGCCTTCAGTGCCGTGCTGTGGTCGCTGTCGCATTCGTTGGTGGGCTTCCTCGTCGCCTACGCAGTGGCCGGCACCCTGCTGTCTCYCGGCCTGTTCGGGCGGCCGCTGATCCGGCTCAACTACTGGCAGCTCAAGCGCGAGGCGGACTTCCGCTTCCGGCTGATGCGCGTGCGCGAGAACGCCGAGTCCATCGCCTTCTATGGCGGCGAAGACCAGGAGCGCCACCAGCTGCAGCAGCGCCTGCGCGCCACGCTGCTGAACACACGCAAGCTGATCCGCGCGCAGTTCGGGCTCAACCTTTTCCAGCGGGCCTTCAGCCAGCTGAGCCTGCTGGTGCCCAGCGTCGTGCTGGCCGCTGACGTGCTCGGCGGGCGACTCGAGGTGGGCCAGGCCGTGCAGGCCGGTGGCGCCTTTGCGGCGGTGCTGGGGGCGGTGTCCCTCATCATCGACAACTTCGAAAGCCTCTCGCGCTTCGTTGCCGGCATCGACCGCCTGCATGTGATGACCGAAGTGTTGGATGCGGCACTGCCCGAGGCGGGCATCGACCGCCAGGAAGGCMGCGAGCTGAACATCAAGGACCTCACCGTGCACGCGCCGGGCAGTGACCGGGTGCTGGTCGAAAAGCTCTCCCTGCACGTGCCGGAAGGCGGCTCACTGTTGATCACCGGTGCCAGTGGCTGTGGCAAGAGCTCGCTGCTGCGCGCCATCGCTGGCCTGTGGACCCAGGGCAGCGGCCAGGTACTGCACCCGCCGCGCGAGGATGTCTTTTTCCTGCCGCAGCGGCCCTATCTGCAGGTGGGCACGCTGCGCAGCCAGCTCATCTACCCCAGCACGCAAAGCAAGCTCGACGATGAAGCGCTGCTGAAGGTGCTGGACGAGGTGCAGCTGCGCCACCTCGCCGAAGGCGACAGCGGCCTGGACCGCAGCGAGGACTGGGAAAAGCTGCTCAGCGGCGGCGAGCAGCAGCGCCTGGCATTCGCGCGCCTGCTGGTGCATGCGCCGCGCCTGGCCATCCTGGATGAGGCCACCAGCGCGCTGGACGACGCCAACCAGAAGCGGCTGTACCAGCGGCTGGCCGAACGCGGCACCACCCTGATCAGCATTGCCCACCGCGCCGCCGTGGCGGGCTTTCACCGCCATGTGCTGAAGCTGACCGGTGGCGGGCGCTGGACGCTGGCGAAGACGCCGCGCCGGCCAGCTGACAAGCCGGACAAGTGAGGGTTCGCGCAAGGGTCGAGTAGGAAATCGTCGCTACGATCCGCGCACTTCCTGCTGCTAGCCTGCGCGCCTCCCCGATGGACCTGACGATTGCCGCGATCCTGGGCCTGGATGGCCTGACCAACGGCGCGATCTACGCGCTGGTCGCCCTTGCCCTGGTGCTGGTGTTCTCGGTCACCCGCGTCATCTTCATTCCCCAGGGCGAGTTCGTTGCCTTCGGCGCGCTGACGTTGGCTTCACTGCAGATGGGCAAGGTGCCGGGCACCGTGTGGCTGCTGCTGATGATGGCCATTGCGGGCGCTGTGCTGGACGTGATTCAGGGTTTGCGGGAGCGGCGACCGATGGCGCGCATCGCTTTCGGGCTGATGCAGACGCTGAGCTTTCCCATCGGCATGGCTGTGGCTTTGCCGATGTTGGCGCAGGAACAGCCAGCGCTGTGGATCCAGGTGCTGTTGACGCTGGCCATCGTCACGGCGATGGGCCCGCTGCTCTACCGCCTGGCCTACCGCGCACTGTCCGGCGCCAGTGTGCTGACGCTGCTCATCGTGTCCGTCGGCGTGCACTTCGTGCTGACCGGCGTCGGCCTGGTCTTCTTCGGTGCCGAGGGCTATCGCACGCCAGCCTTCTGGGAAGCGCGTTACGACGTCGGGCCGCTGAGCTTCACGGGCCAGACGCTGATCATCTTCGGCGCCTCCATCGCGCTGCTCGTGGCGATGTTCTTCTTCTTCGAGCGCACGCTGATGGGCAAGGCCCTGCGCGCCACCTCGATCAACCGCATCGGCGCTCGGCTGATGGGCATCTCGGGCGATGCGGCCGGCTCGCTGAGCTTCACGATGGCGGCCTTCATCGGCGCGCTGTCGGGCCTGCTGATCTCGCCGTCGACGACCATCTATTACGACACCGGCTTCCTGATCGGCCTGAAGGGCTTCGTCGCCGCGGTGTTCGGCGGCTTGGCCAGCTTCCCGATGGCGCTGGCCGGTGCGATCGGCGTCGGCCTTATCGAGAGCTTCGGCTCCTTCTGGGCCAGCGCCTTCAAGGAGGTCATCGTTTTCACGGTGATCCTGCCCATCCTCCTCTGGCGGTCCTTCGTGGATCCGCACCACGAGGAGCATTGACATGAACCGCACGCATCTGTCGGTCGCGGCGGCCGTCCTGCTCCTCGTGCTGCCCTTTGTGCCTGTGCCGGACTTTTGGATCACGCAGCTCAACTACATCGGCCTCTTTTCGTTGGTCGTGCTGGGCCTGGTGCTGCTGACCGGCGTGGGCGGCCTCACGTCATTCGGCCAGGCCGCGTTTGCCGGCGTCGGCGCCTACGCGACGGGTTATCTGACGACGGTGCTCGGGCTGTCGCCCTGGCTGGGCCTCGCCGCAGGTTTGGCGATCACGCTGGTGTTGGCCCTGGTCATCGGCGCGCTGACACTGCGCATGTCGGGCCACTACCTGCCGCTGGCCACCATCTGCTGGTGCCTGGCGCTCTATTTCCTCGTCGGAAACCTCGAGCCTCTCGGCAAATACGACGGTCTGCTGGGCCTGCCGGCCATCACGCTTGGTGACTTCAGCTTCCAGAGCGAGCGCCGCATCTATCTGCTGATCTGGCTGGCGGCCCTGCTCGCCGCTTTGGGCGTCACGCGGCTGCTGGATTCGCGGCCAGGCCGCATCATGCGAGCGCTCAACACCAACCGCGGCGGCGGCTCGACGATGCCCGAGGCCATGGGCGCGTCGACCTTCCGCTACAAGCTCATCATGTTCGTCATCGCGGCGCTGCTGGCCTCGGTGTCGGGCTGGCTGTATGCCCACATGCAGCGCAGCGTGAACCCCTCGCCCTTCGGCATCAAGTTCGGCATCGAATACCTCTTCATGGCCGTGCTGGGCGGCATCGGCACGGTGGGCGGCGCCTTCACCGGCGCGGCGCTGGTGAAGCTGGCGGAGGACCAGCTCAAGGTCGTGCTGCCGCTGGTGTTCGGCGGCTCGGGCAATTACGAAATCATCGTCTTCGGTGTCGTGCTGGTGCTGGTGCTGCGCTTTGCGCCGGATGGGCTGTGGCCGCTGATTGCACGCTGGCTGCCGGCGGGCCGTGCGAAGGCGGTGGACGAATCGGTGCCGGCCCTGAGCGCGCGCAGCCACCCGCAGCCCGGCGCGGCGCTGCTGGACGTGCGCAAGATCCGCAAGCAGTTCGGTGGCCTGGTCGCCGTCAACGACATCAGTTTTGTCATCCGCGCCGGCGACATCGTCGGCCTCATCGGCCCCAATGGCGCCGGCAAGAGCACGACCTTCAACCTTGTCTCCGGCGTATTGCCGCTCACCAGCGGCGAGGTCGAGCTGCTCGGCCAACGCATGGACGGCCGCGAGAGCCGCGACATCGCCCGCGCGGGCCTCAGCCGGACCTTCCAGCATGTGAAGCTGGTGCCCGACATGACGGTGCTGGAGAACGTCGCGCTGGGCACCTACTTGCGCACCAAGAGCGGCACCGTGCGCGCGATGCTCGGCCTGAACAGAGCCGAGGAGGCGCAGGCGCGCGCCGAGGCCATGCGCCAGCTGCGCCGCATCGGCCTGGCCGAGCAGGCGCACGAGCTGGCCGGCAATCTCGCGCTGGGCCCGCAGCGGCTGGTCGAGATCGCCCGCGCGCTGGCCAGCGACCCGTCGCTGCTGCTGCTGGACGAACCCGCCGCCGGCCTGCGCCACAAGGAGAAGGAAGCGCTCGCCGAAGTGCTGCGGCAGCTGAAGGGCGAGGGCCTGTCGCTGCTGCTCGTGGAGCACGACATGGACTTCGTCATGAGGCTGACCGATCGCATCGTCGTCATGGAGTTCGGTCGCTGGCTGATGGAGGGCACACCAGCCGAGGTGCAGGCCAGCCCGGCGGTGCGTGCGGCCTACCTGGGAGCGGACGAATGAGCGCCTTGCTGGAGGTCGTCGACCTGCACGCCGGCTATGGGCGTGCCGAGGTGTTGCATGGCCTGAGCTTCACCGCGGCGGAGAAGAGCGTCGTCACCGTCATCGGCCCCAACGGTGCGGGCAAGTCCACGCTGCTGGGCGCGCTGATGGGCTTGATCCCGTCGCGCGGCAGCACATTGCGCTTTGCCGGCGAAGACATCGCCAAGCTGACGCTGGAAGAACGCGTGCTCGCCGGATTGGCCCTGGTGCCCGAGAAGCGCGAGTTGTTCGGCACCATGACCGTCGAGGACAACCTGCTGCTCGGCGGCTGGCGGCCCAAGAAGCTCGGCGACAAGCGCTGGCGCGACGGCATGGAAAGCGTCTACACGCGCTTCCCGCGTTTGAAGGAGCGAAGCAAGCAGGCAGCCGGCACTTTGTCCGGCGGCGAACGCCAGATGCTGGCCCTGGGCCGCGCGCTGATGGGCCAGCCCAAACTGTTGATGCTGGACGAACCCAGCCTGGGCCTGGCACCGCTCATCGTGCGCGAGATCTTCACCATCGTGGACGACCTGCGCGCCAGTGGCGTCAGCATCCTGCTCGTCGAGCAGAACGCGCGTGCGGCGCTGCGAGTGGCCGATCACGGGCATGTGCTGGAGACGGGGGAGTTCGGGCTCAGCGGGCCGGCGGATCAGCTGGCGGCGGATCCGAGGGTCATTGAGACGTACCTGGGTGCGGGGCGAAAAGAGTAACGTGGGACGTTCCGTCATCTGGCGCGACGCCAGGCTCTGTCGCATATCAGGAGCAGAGGTATGAAGCTATTCATTGCGAAGATCGTTATCGCGGCAATGGCCATAGGTGCAATCGTCTTGGGCGCTAGTAGCCAAATCGCGCCGGGGATTGCCGGCTGGAAGGTGCTGCTCGGGGCGGCTGCATTCGCCGCCGTGTTGTTATCGGCAGTGCTGGTGCATGCCTTCCTGGTGGGATCGCTTCGGGAATTGCTGCTCCGCTGGGGCGCCATCGATACGCAGTGGCTGTGGACGCCCGACTATCCCGAGGGTTTCAAGCGCTACTGGCGCCGCGGCTCGAAAACAACCACCGAATGAGCGCTACGGCCTGACGAACTTCGTCCGCGCAATACCGAACATGCGCCGCCAAGCTCAGCTCAGCTGAGCTGAGCTGAGCTGAGCTGAGCTGAACCCGCGAAGCCCCAATTCGTGGGCGGCCCCGACCACGACGGCCCGTCCGTCGCCGCAGCAGCGACGCTCACTGCGCCGTCATGCCCCCATCCACCGCCAGCGACTGCCCCGTCAGATACCGCGCCTTGTCGCTTGCCAGGAAGACGATGGTCTGCGCGATCTCGTCCACCGTGCCGGCGCGCTTGGCCGGGATGGCGGCGAGCAGGCCGGCCTTGGCGTCTTCGCTGCGGCCGAGGAAGCGTTCCATCATGTCGGTCTGGACAGGTCCCGGCGCGACGGCGTTGACGCGCACGCCGGCGGCGGCGCCTTCGAGCGCGGCGCTCTTGGTCAGGCCTTCGACCGCATGCTTGCTGGCCACATAGACCGACGCGCCCGCAAAGCCGATCAGCCCGGCCACCGACGACAGGTTGACGATGGCGCCGCTGCCCTGGGCCAGCATGGCGCGCATCTCGTGCTTCAGCGAGAACAGCACGCCGCGCACATTGGTGTCGAAGATGGCGTCGTAGTTCTCGGTGCTCTGCTCGGCGATCGGGCCGTTGCTGCCCTCGGTGCCGGCGTTGTTGACGGCCACGTCCAGGCGGCCGAAGCGCTCGACCGTCTGCTCGACGAGCGAGCGCACCTCGGCCTCGTGGCGCACGTCGGCGCGGATGAAGGTGGCGTCTGCGGCGCCTTGCGTTTTCAGTTCGGCGGCCAGAGCCTGGCCTTCGGGTTCGCGGCGGCCGCTGACGACGACGACTGAGCCTTCCTTGGCAAAGGCGAGGGCGGTGGCGCGGCCAATGCCGGTCAGGGCGCCGGTGATGAGGACGATGCGAGACGAGGTCATGGAAATGACTCCAGTGGTTGAGTGAACTCACTGTGATTGCTGCCTCCTCAATGCAGAAGCCGGCCGGTTTGCCTAAGATTTATTCCAATCAAGACTGAAGCGAGCAGCCATGGACCGATTGCAGTCAATGCAGACCCTGGTGCGGGTCGTCGAGCTGGGCAGCTTCTCGGCGGCGGCGCGCGAACTGGGCAGCACGCAGAGCGCCGTCAGCAAGCAGGTGGCGGCGCTGGAGAAGGCACTGGGCGCGCAGCTGCTGGCCCGCAGCACGCGGGCGCTGAAGCTCACCGACGCGGGCGAGCGCTATGTGGAGCAGGCGCGGCGGTTGGTGGCCGAGATCGGCGAGGCCGAGAGCGAGCTGCGCGACGGCGAGCACCGGTTGCAGGGTTGGCTGCGCGTCGCGACGTCGGTCAGCTTCGGCCGGCTCAAGCTGCTGCCGCTGGTGCGCAGCTTCCTGGCTGCACACCCTGGCGTGAGGATCGATCTGCGCGTCAGCGACGGCTTTGTCGACCTCATCGAGCAGGGCATCGACGTGTCGGTGCGCATCGGCGAGCAGCCGGACTCCAGCCTTGTCGCGCGCCGCATCGGCACGACGCGGCGCTTGGTCGTCGCGCGGCGCGGCTACTTCGAGGGGCGGGGTGAGCCGCCGCGCGAGCCGGCGGATCTGTTGGCTCACAACTGCCTGGTCTACAGCGAACTGCGCTCGCGTGACGCCTGGACGCTGGAGGCCGGCCCGGGCGCCAGCGCCGCGCCGGGCAGCCTCGTCACGGTGCAGGTGGTTGGCAATCTGCAGACCAACAATGGCGAGGTCATTCGCGAGGCGGTGCTGAGCGGCATGGGCCTGGCCTTCGGGCCGACCTGGCTGTTCGAGGCCGAGCTGGCCAGCAGCGAGGTGGAGCCTGTGCTGCCTTGTTGGCCGGGGCGAGACATCCCCATCCAGCTCGTCAGCCCGCCGCAGCGGCGCAACTCAGCCAAGGTCAGGGCATTTGGCGATCACCTGGCGGCCGGGCTGGCCTGAGTGCGCTGCCAGGCGAGCAGCAGGTTGTTGGCCGGCATGTCCAGCCGCTCGCGCAATTGCAGGCCCACGGCCGCGGCCTCGGTGGCGACATCGGCCAGGCGGCGCAGGCCCCAGGCCGGGTTGCGCGCGCGCAGGTCGGCGTCGAAGGCGAGATTGCTCGGCGCCGTGGCCTCCCCGTCGACGAGGTAGGGCCCGTAGGTGAGCAGCAATCCTTCGGGCACGAGATGCCGCGCGGCGCCTTGCATCAGCCCCGCCGTGCAGGCCCAGGGCGCGATGTGGATCATGTTGGCGCAGTAGATCGCGTCGACCTGGGCCGGCACGCCGGGCCAGGTCGCATCGAGCACGTCCAGCGTGATTGGCGGGCGCACCCGGGCCAGGCCTTCGCACCATGCGGCGATGGAGGGCAGGGAGGCCGCGTCGAAATCGCTGGGCTGCCAATGCCAGCCGGGCAGGCCTTCGCTGCAGAAGGCCGCGTGCTGGCCCGTGCCGCTGGCAATCTCCAGCATGACGCCTTGTGCGGGCAGCAGGCGCTGCAGGGCCGCGAGGATGGGCGGGCCGTTGCGTTCGGCGGCGGGGCTGTGGCGGCGAGGGTTGTCCATGGCGGGCATCTTGCCTTGCCGCCGCTAACCTTGCCCCTCATGGCCTATCTGCACCGCGATGCCATCGCCGACGACCTGCCGCGCATCGTCGACATCTACAACTTCGCCGTCGCCACGCGCACCTGCAGCTGCGACCTCGAACCGACGACCGTGGCCAAACGCCGCCCGTCTTTCGACCAGCACACGCCCGACCACCGACCGCTGTGGGTGGCCGAGGACAGCGACCATCCCGGCCAGGGAGCCATCGGCTATCTCGGCTTCTTCCATTTCATGAACGAAAGGCCGGGCTACTTCATCACCGCCGACCTGGCCATCTATCTGCACCCGGACTACCAGGCCAAGGGCCTGGGCAGCTATCTGTTGGCACAGGCCATCGCCAGTTCGCCCGCGCTGGGCATCGAGACGCTGACGGCGACGATCTTTGCGTCCAACGTTGGCAGCCTGCGCCTGTTCGAGAAGCATGGCTTCGAGCGCTGGGGCTTCATGCCGCGGGTGGCGCGGCTGGAGGGCGTGGAGAAGGACCTGGTGCTGGTGGGGCGACGGCTGAGCTGACGGCGACTCCCATCGGCCGCGGAAAGAAAGACTTGCGGCGCGCGCCGTTTCGCCAGGGCGCGGCGCTGGGCACAGTGGTCCGGTCTTCAACGGAGCCTTCCATGACCCTCAAGCTGTACCGCCACGCCTTGTCCGGCCACGCCCACCGCGCCGAGCTCGCACTGTCCCTGCTGGGCCTGCCGCATGAACTCGTCGACATTGACTTCGCCACCCGCGCACACAAGACGCCCGAGTTCCTCGCCCGCCATCCCTTCGGCCAGTTGCCGCTGCTGGATGACGACGGCCATTGCGTCTGGGACAGCACGGCCATCCTGGTCTACCTGGCCAGCAAGTACGACCCGGCGGGCCGCTGGCTGCCGGCCGACGCCGCCGGTCGCGCGGCGGTGCAGGCCTGGCTGTCGGTGGCCTCGGGCCTGATCGCCTTCGGCCCCGCGGCGGCCCGCCTCGTCACCGTGTTCGGCGCACGCTTCGATGCCGACGAGGTGATCAACCGGGCTCACACCTTGTTCAAGGTCATGGAAGGCGAGCTGGCTCGTCGCTCCTTCCTGGTCGGCGACCACGCCACGCTGGCCGACATCGCCGGCTACAGCTATATCGTCAACGCGCCCGAGGGCAATGTGGACCTGGCGCCTTATCCGGCGCTGCGTGCCTGGCTCGCGCGCATCGAGGCGTTGCCGGGCTTTGTGCCTTTCAAGACCACGCCGGCCGGCCTGCGGGCCGCCTGAAATGAAGCCCCTCGCCCGGTCCCATCCCGCTGAACGCGGCTGTGCCCGGCCGGTCCCCCGAGGGGACGGCGATGCTCCCGGCATCGAGCCGCGAGCACATCGCCAGGGCGGGCCGGCTAGGGAGCGGCCCGGCGCTCGGCCCGCAAATACGAAAGGCCACTGAAAATGGATCAACCCTTCCACGCCGGCGAGGTCGCCGTGCAGTCTCGCGTCGGCGTCGCCGAGCGCATGGCCGAGGTCGGTCGCCGCGTCGTGCGCGACCACATGCCCGAGCAGCACCAGCGCTTCTACGAGCAGCTGCCGCTGATGTTGGCCGGCAGTGTGGACCCGACCGGTCGGCCCTGGGCCACGGTGCTGGTGGGGCCGCCGGGTTTCGTGCAGGCGCCGGATGCCTGGCATCTGACCTTCGCGGCCACGCCCATCCCGGGTGATCCGGCCGCGGCCGGCATGACACCGGGCGCGCCGCTCGGCTTGCTGGGCATCGAGCTGCACACGCGGCGGCGCAACCGCGTCAACGGCAGGCTGCTGGCGGTCGAGCCCTCAGGGTTGCGGCTGCAGGTGGAGCAGACGGTAGGCAACTGCCCTCAGTACATCCAGGGCCGCGAGGTTGAATGGGTGCGCGATGCGGCGGACACGCGGCCGCGCGTCATCGAGCGCGTTTCGCAACTGGACGGCGACGCGGCGTGGCTGATCGCCGCCGCCGACACCTTGTTCGTCGCCACGCATGCGGGCGCAGCAGGGGCGGATGTGTCGCACCGCGGCGGTCCCGCCGGCTTCGTCACGCAAGAGGACGCGCGAACGCTGCTGGTGCCGGACTACTCCGGCAACCGCATGTTCATGACGCTGGGCAATCTGCAACTCGACGGACGCGCGGGCCTGCTCTTCATCGACTTCGAGCGCGGCGACCTGCTGAGCCTGACGGGTCGCGCCGAGATCGTCTGGGACGGRCCGGAACGGGCCGCGCTCGACGACAAGGCCGAGCGCGCCTGGCGCTTCCACCTGGATGAGGGCTGGTGGCTGCGTGATGCGCTGCCGCTGCGCTGGCGGTTCCGCGACTGGGCACCGCAGAACGTCTAGCGCAGGGCGGGATTCGCGCGCAGGCTGTCCACCGCTAGGTCGACAAAGGCACGTACTTTCTGTGTCATGTGCCGGCCCTCGTGATGCACGATGTGGACGGGGATGGCCGGCGGCTCGAAGCCCTCCAGCAACGGGACCAGCTCGCCGCGGGCCAGCGCGTCGGCCGCCTGGTAGCTGAGCAGGCGCACGATGCCCAGGCCGGCCAGCGCGAAGGAGCGGGCGGCATCATTGGTTGTCGTGCGCAAGCGGGGGCGGATGCGCTGCACCAGCGGTCGACCCGCTTCGGCAAAGCGCCATTCAGGGTAGGGCGCTACCTGGGTGGGCTGGATCAGCGTGTGTCCCGACAGCCCATCGGGGCGCTGCGGCCGGCCATGCGTGGCCAGATAGCCCGGCGACGCCAGCAGCATGCGCCGCACCTGGCCAACGCCGATAGCGCGCAGGGAGGAGTCCGGCAGCTCGCCGATGCGCACGGCCACGTCCAGGCCCTCGTCGACGAGGTTGACGACGCGGTCGACGAAGACGCATTGCGCGTCGACGTCCGGGTAGCGCTGCAGATAGTCGGTGACGATGGGCGTGACGTGCAGGTTGCCGAACAGCACCGGCGCCGTGACGCTGAGCAGGCCCTTGAGCTGGCTGCGGCTGCCGCTGGTGGCGGCCTCGGAGTCGCCCACGTCGGCTAGGATGCGCCGGCAGTCCTCGGCATAGCGGGCGCCGGCCTCGGTGACGCGCACGGCGCGGGTGGTGCGCGTCAGCAGGCGCACGCCCAGGCGCTCTTCCAGTTCGGCCACAGCGCGCGTGACGACGGGGGCCGACAGGTCCAGCTTGCGCGCCGCGCTCGCGAAGCCGCCGCTGTCGACAACGGCGACGAAGACTTCCATGGCCTGCAAGCGGTCCATGCGTTCAGGCGAGTCTGCCGGCCTGGAAGTCGCGCACGGCCTGCACGAGCTCCGCCTCGGTGTTCATGACAAAGGGGCCGTACTGCGCAATGGGCTCGCCCAGCGGCTTGCCGGCAATCAGCAGCGCGCGGGTCGGCTGGTCGCCAGCTTGCAGGCGTACGCCGTCGCTGCCGGGCGTGTTGGCGAGGATGGCCATGCGGCCCGAGGGCACCTGGCAGCCGGTCTCGAACTTCAGCCCGCCTTCGTAGACGTAGACGAATGCATTGAACTCGGGCGGCAGCAATTGCTCGAAGCGGGCGCCGGGCGCGAAGTGCAGGTCGAGGTACAGCGGCTCGGTGCTGTCGCGCTGCACGGCACCCTCGACACCATGGCTCGCGCCGRCAATGACGCGCGCCTTGACGCCGTCGCGCTCGAACTCCGGCACCTCGTGGCTGGCCACATCGCGGTACCAGGGCGCGCGCAGCTTGTCCTTGGCGGGCAGGTTGAGCCAGAGCTGGAAGCCGGCCATGCGGCCTTCGTTCTGCTCCGGCGTCTCGCTGTGGATGACGCCGCGGCCGGCGGTCATCCATTGCACGCCGCCGTCGCTGATCAGGCCTTCGTTGCCGGCCGAGTCGCGGTGGCGCATGCGGCCATTGAGCATGTAGGTGATGGTCTCGAAGCCGCGGTGCGGGTGGTCAGGGAAGCCGGCGATGTAGTCGTCGGGGTTGTCCGTGCCGAAGGCGTCGAGCATCAGGAAGGGGTCCAGCCGGCGCTGCAGGTTCTGCGTCAGCACGCGGTTGAGCTTGACGCCGGCACCGTCGCTGGTCGGCTGACCAGCGACGAGGCGCTCGACCTCGCGCGGTTGGTTCAACAGGGAAGTGGCGACGGTGTTCATGGCGTTCTTTCAGGCGATCAGAAATTCGGAGATCTGGGCGCGGGCGTTGGCAAGACCTTGCTCAGCGGCGAAGGCCATGCCCTCAGCGTAGACGAACTCAACATCGGTCATGCCCAGGAAGGCCAGCACGGCGCGCAGATAGGGCGTCATCTGGTCGCTGGGCTGGTCGCGATGGATGCCGCCGCGGCTGGTGACGATGTAGACCTTCTTGCCGGTCACCAGGCCGACAGGGCCCTTCTCACCGTACTTGAAGGTGACGCCGGCGCGGGCGACGGCGTCGATCCAGTTCTTGAGCTGGGCGGTGATGTTGAAGTTGTACATCGGCACGCCGATGACGACGGTGTCGGCGGYCTGCAGTTCGGCGATCAGCGCGTCGTCCAGCGCGACGCGGGCGGCCTGCTCGGGCG
>NZ_JBFUMO010000011.1:0-29462 GCF_054049355.1 Roseateles sp. P5_E11
GACCATGCGCAGAACTCAATCCTCAAACCCGCACAAACCCGTCCGCGCTCCACGCCTGCGAGCCCACGCCGTGGTGCACGAAGAAGAGACCATCGGGGTCGTACCGCGCCTTCACGGCCCGCAGCCGCGCGGCGTTGGCGCCCCAGAACTCGCGCTGCCAGTCGGCGTTGAAGAAGTTGCTCTCCGACACATAGGAGCCTGACCTCGGCGCCACGCGGCGCAGCGCGGCGGCGGTGGCATCAATGGCGCGCGCGTTGCGGTGCGCGTTGGTCAGGTCGGGCGGGGTGCGGGCCAGGCCCGGGTAGGCGGGCGCCTCGCCGTCGGCCATGATGACCAGCGCGAACGACTCGCACACCGCCGGGTTGGTGGCCGTGTTGGCGGCGCTGGCCAGTGCCGCGGGCGGCGCGCCGGCCAAGCCCTTGTTGAAGTGCAGGTCCAGGTGCTTGTGGCGTGTGCTGTCCAGCAGCGCCTGCACCATGCGGGCGCGCTCGCCGGGCTGCAGCAGCGCGGCGGGCAGCCAGAGGGACTCATAGCCGTGTAGCCAGGCGCCCACCTGGGCCTGGTCGCCTTTCCACCAGCCGTGGTGCTTGGGCGCGCCCTCGCGCGTGTCGGGGATCATGGAGCCGTTGCCCTCCATCCTCCACCAGCCGCGCGCATCGTCCGCCCACGCGCCGGGCTCCTCCACCACGCTGAAGTCCTCGGGCGAGTCCTTCACCCAGTCGAAGAACGGCGCCCACACCTGCTGCGCCTGCGCCTTTTCCAGGCCCTGGCACACCATGGAGATCTTGAGCGTGTTGTCCGGCCCGAACGACGCCTGCTCGCCCCAGTGCGGGTTGAAGAGTGAGTCGGCATAGAAGTCCACGAACCGCGCCACGAGGCGCCGGTAGGCCGCGTCGTCGCGGGCCTTGAACTTGCCCCATGCCGCGCCGAAGTGCTGCGGCAGTTCGTGCGTGCGCAGCGTCACGCGCGTCACCACGCCCCAGCTGCCACCGCCTCCGCCCTTCAGCGCCCAGAACAGCTCAGGGTCTGACCGCTCATTGACCGTGCGTACCTGCCCATCGGCCGTCACGATCTCGGCCTCCAACAGGCTGGACGCCGCCGTGCCAAAACCCTTGGAGAAGCTGCCAAAGCCCCCACTCTGGATGAGCCCCGCCACGCCCACGTCCGTGCAGCCACCGCCTTGCACATAGCGGCCAGCCAATGTCGTCACCGCGTGGTACAGGTCAATCCACACCGCGCCCGCCTGCGCGGACACCGCTGGCACCGGCGCCACCTTGCCCTCGCAGCCCTTGGGCACGAAGCCGTCGTGCAACGTCACCTCGTTCATCGCCCGCGTCCAGATCAACAGCGAGTCCGGCGCGTTGGACGTGCCCTGGTAGCTGTGCCCCGCGCCCTTCACCACCAGCCGCAGGTTGTGCTCGCGCGCGAAGTTCACGCCCGCCACCACGTCCGCCGTGCTGCCGGYCTTGATCACATAGGCACTCGCCGCTGGCGTCCACGCGTCCAGGTAGCCCGACACCTGTGTGCCCCCGGCCTGGTCGCCCACGAAGAACGGGTTGCGCAGGTTCTTCATCAGCACGCCGCAAGCCGCCGCGACGGGGCTGGCCGCGCACGGCGCCATCAGCGGCTCCACGGCCGACAGGCGCTCGCCCACCGCGTCCTTGAGCCGCTGCCACTGCGCGGCGTCGGGCCAGTCCGGGTCCGTCGGCCGCTTGCGCCGCCGCGCCCGGCCCTGTGCATGGGTGACCAACGGCAGCGCCGCCATGGCCGCTGCGCCTTGAAGAAGATGTCTACGAAGCAACGTGAACTCCCTGGGTCATTGGATGAGCACCAGCATTCCACGGCGCTGCGCGCCTGGCAGGCGCGTTGGGGTGAATGGTGGGGCGAGCGGGGCCAGCGGCTGGCCCGCTGGAAAGACGGGCTAAGGCTCGCAGCGCGCCGCCAGATGACCCACGGCGCGATAGAACGACGCCACATGCAGCGCCTGCGAGAACCGCCCGGCCTCGATGTCGCCGCTGATGGCCGCCTGCGCTATGAAGCTGACCTCGATCTCCTCCGACGGGTCGAGCGACTGGGCCGATGCATGGGCCAGGTCGGCCGCAGCGCCGCTGCTATTGCTTGCGGTCGTGCGGCGAGCGGCCCAGGCCGAACAAGAAGATGCCGCCAAGCAGAGCGGTGATCAGCGACGCCATGCCTGATCCAAACAAGGGATGGTGCCCCCACAGGGCCAAGTCATGGTGCTTGAGGGCATGGCCGAACGACAGGCCCAGGAAGGCCAGGCCGACGAGCGCGGCGAACAGCAGCAGCGATACGAAAGCGTGTTGAGCATTCATGTGACTTCCTCAGACTGCAACTTCGAATGGCGGTTTTAGCCAAGGCACCGAAGGTTGGCGAGGCCCAGGTTGAGTGGGGCGTCATCAAGCATGAGGACTTCGCCACGTTTCCGGCACCCAAAATACTGTTTAAATCAACAGTATCATGCCGGGTCGCCGTTGCCAGGTGTGAGGTGCACGCCAAGGCGTTCAATCCCGGCGGCCCAAGGGTCGCCGGGCTTTTTTGCCATCGTGGGGTCGCCAGACAATCCGCCGTGCCATGCCACGCCGACAACGCCGCGATCACCACCACGTCTATGTCGTGCTGCTGTCTGAACGCGTCTGGAACGAGCCAGCCTTTCGCAAGGCCAACCCCGGCCATGACATCGTCAAGCCCTGCCTGTACGTTGGCATGACGGGCCTGGACCCCGATCTGCGCTTTGACAGGCACATGGCCGGCGTGCAGGCCAATCGTTTCGTCCTGAAGTACGGCATGCGCCTGATGCCCGAGCTTTACGAGTTCTACAACCCGATGCCCTACGACGCGGCGCGCGACATGGAAGTGGAACTCGCCATCGGCCTGCGTGAGGCGGGCTACGCGGTGTGGCAGGCGTAGCCGGGAAAGAACAGCGTCAGCTCAGTCCCTGAGACCACGCGCCCAGACGCGGTCGGCGGCCTCGAACATCGTGCGGCCGTCCAGCATGGCCGGGTCGCGGACAAGGGCCAACCAGTCCAGCGTGTCGTGGTGGCTGCCGGGAATCAGGTCGGTCGACCGTTCCGCCACGAGCCAGGCATGCAGCCTGGCATACAGCGCGGGGTGGCGCGCCTGCGCCCAGGCCAGGCCAACGAGATCGCCATAGGCTTCCTCACGCCGCGTGGACCGCATGGCCAGCCAGGCCTGCTGCAGATCCGCGGCCAGGCCGTCCGGGGGCTTGGCGGCGACGAAGCCGGCCGGCACACCATGCCAGGCGCCATCGAGATAGCGGCGGCAATGGCCCAGTTCATGGGCGGCCATCAGCTCCAGGGCAGGGCCGCGCAACGCGGGGTCGAGGGCGTCGATCTGGCGCTGGCCTTCGGGGTTGCCGCGCATCGACAGCACCAGCTTGCAGCGGCCATCGACAAAACCCAGCGCGAGCGGCGCCGTGCCGGGCTCGGCCTGGGGCTGCACGACGATGTCCACCGGCAGGGCGAGCGCCTGGCGAGCATGGGCAATGACGGGCGTGATGCCCTGCAGCCAGCGCATTTCCAGGGCGGTCAGATCGGCGGCGTGAGCGGTCTGCGACAGCGCGACACACACAAAAGCAAAGGTGGAAAAAAGACGTCTCAGCACGGCAGACACTCCTTGAGAGCATCTTCGGGCGTGACCGGACGAGACTTGACTGCCCCGTGCCGCGCATCCGTGAACTATGCGGACCAAAGCCGGGCTAAGGTGTATCCATGAAAACCATGCGCGACCTGATGACGCCGCCGGCCCATATCCAGGGCCGCGTCGAGACCATCATCGTGCGCGGCGCACCGCGCGACCGGGCCCGACGCATCGAGCAGACGACGGCGCTGGCCGGCATTGGCCTGGCCGACGACCGGCTCGGCCAGCGCGGCGAGGCCGAGCTGTCGACGCGCCAGGTCACGCTGATCCAGCTGGAGCACCTGCCGCTGATCGCGGCATTTGCGCGCAGCGGCCCGATCGACCCGGTCGACCTGCGCCGCAACCTCGTCATCTCCGGCATCAACCTGCTGACGCTGAAGAACGCCAAGGTCCGCGTCGGCGCAGCGCTGATCGAGATCGTCGGCCCCTGCGCCCCCTGCTCGCGCATGGAGGAGGTCATCGGCCCGGGCGGCTATGCGGCGATGCGCGGCCATGGCGGCATGACGGCGCGCATCCTCGAGGGCGGCGCCATCCGCGTCGGTGATGTGGTGAGCGTGGGCCAAGCCGTCCTCATCTAGTCCGCACGTTCGACGATGTGGCGCCCGAACTGCACGCATCGCTATCCTGCCCGCCGATCGGGAGGCTACGTGATATGAAAATTGAGCAGGCGTACTACATCAAACTGGGACGCGGGGGCGAATGGGAGTCAAGTGCAATTGCCGGCAACAAGCTTCGTTTGGGCTGGCGCAATCAAAGCATCGAAGACGTTAACGCGGGTCGTTGGGAACTGATTGAGCAGCAACTGCGCCTTGAAAGCCAAGGAAAATTGGGCGTCGGTACAACCGACCTGAACCGCCTGCAGGACATCACGAACTCCGGCCCAAATGACGTTTGGGTGACCTTCCACTTAGCCAAGATGTGGTGGACTCGGCTACTTCCGGGGCCAGTTGAACAGGATGAGATTTCCAAGTTCCGCCGCACCACAGGATGGTCCGACGTCGGTGGCGAGAAGACCTTGTTCGCAAACGAGTTGCCCGGCCGTCTGGCGCAATTGCAGGCGTTTCGGGGCACCGTCTGCAGAGTGACTGATAAAAGCCTGCTGACCCGGGTTCTGACCGGCGAACGGAGCCCACTGTCATCCTCAATAGCCCTTTCTCGCGCCGACCTATCCAATTCGCTCTCGCGAGCCATTTGCGAATTGCATTGGAAAGACTTCGAGACGCTGGCGGATATGGTTTTCCGACATGCCGGCTGGATTCGAAACAGTGTGCTCGGCCAGCAGGCGAAGGCGCTCGACCTGGAACTTATTGAGCCGCTGACTCGCTCCAAGTACGTCGTGCAGGTGAAGTCACAGGCTGGTGTGCGAGATCTGGAAGAAACCATCAAGAGCTTCTCCAAGGACAACTATCGCCGGGTGTATTTCGTCGTTCACACACCGACACCGGAGCTGCGCTTCTACGACCGGCTGCCTGACCATGTCGAGTTGCTCCTGCCCGAACGGCTAGGCGAACTCGCCTTGGAGGCAGGTCTGACACATTGGATAGAAGCAAAGGTCGCATGAGCCGACTCAGTCTGGTCATGACCCAGACGTTCTGCGTCCCAGCGCGCTACCAGCCCTTCAAATCGCTGTTCGCTGCCCGCGCGCCCGCTCCAACACCCGCTGCGCGCTGGTCGTCGCACTGAGCTGATCTTGCAGAAACTGCGCCAGCCGCGGCTGCTGGCTGAAGGCGGCGTTGAAGCGGATGTGCGAGTCGCGAGCGCCATCGGCCGCGAAGGTGGCGCCGCGCACCAGCAGGATGCCGGCGCGAAAAGCCTCCTTCACGACGTTGTCCACGTCGACGCCGGCCGGCAGCGTGCCCCACAGGAACAGGCCGCCCTCGCCCGGATGCTCAAGCAGCACGCCGGCCTGGCGCAGCTGCAGCGTTGCCGCGGCGCGGGCCGCGGCCAGGCGCTGCTGCAGGCGGTCCAGGTGCTTGCGCCAGCGGCCGGCGGCCAGCACTTCCAGCAGCACGTATTCGTTGAGCGCGGCCGTCGTCAGCACCGAGATGATCTTCTCGCGCATCAGCGCCTTCAGCAGCGCCGGCTCGGCCGCCATATAGCCCAGGCGCAGCGCCGGGCTCATGGCCTTGCAGAAGCTGGAGTAGTAGATGACGCGGTCCAGCCCCGAGAGCTGGGCCAGCCGCGTCGGCGCGCCGGGGTGGAAGTGGCCCTGCACGTCGTCCTCGGCGATCAGGAAGTCGTGGCGCTGGGCCAGCATCAGCACCCGGTGCAGGTTGGCGGCCGTGCTGCCCCAGCCGGTGGGGTTGTGCAGCACGCTCTGGATGAAGAGCAGGCGCGGGCGGTGCTCGGTGCAGGCGGCGTCCAGCGCCTCCAGGTCGATGCCGTCGGGCCGTCGCGGCACCGGCACGATGGTCACGCCGGCCTGGCGCAGGCGGTCAAAGAGCAGGAAATATCCCGGCGTCTCGACGGCGACCGTATCGCCCGGGCGCAGGAAGGCGCGGCAGATCAGGTCGATGGCCTGGGTGCCGCCATAGGTCGTCAGGATGCGGCCGGCATCCACGGCCACGCCCTGGCTGCGCAGCAGCATCGCGATGCGCTCGCGCAGCTCAGGCAGGCCCTGCGGCGGGCAGCGCGAAGCCATGCCGGCCGTGGCGCGGGCCAGGCCGCGCTGCACGGCGGCCGCGGGGATGGCATCCTCCAGCCAGGTGGCCGGCAGCGCGCCGCTGCTGGCCAGCAGCACGCCGGCCTTCTGGTCGTTCGCCTGCTGGGCCAGCCAGACAGCCTCCTGCTCCTCGCCGGCTTCCACGCGCGCCGCCTGAGTCAAAAGGTCAGGCATGGCGTCCGCCGGGCCCTCGGCGACGAAGAAGCCGGCCGTGCCGCGCGAGTCGATGAGGCTGGCAGCGACGAGGCGGTCGTACGCGACGACGACGGTGTTGGGGCTGACGCCCAGCCGCGACGCGAGCTGGCGGATGGAGTTCAGTCGGGCCCCGGGCGGCAGCTGGGCGCTGGCAATCAAGGCATGCAGGCGCTGCTCGATCTGGTCGGCCAGCGGCGTCGGGGAGTCGCGGTCCAGAGAAAACATCAGCGCAGCAGCATCAGGGCCAGCACAACCAGGGAGGTGGCCATGATGACATTGAAGGCGCGGCGGCGCGCCGGGCTGGACAGGAAGCGGGAAATGCCGACGCCGAACAGCGCCCACATCGAGACGCAGGGGAAACCGATGAGGGCGCCCGTGAGACTGACGAACAAGGCGCCGCTGACGATGCTCCACTGTGCCGGCATGAAGACCGACGCCACCGTCACCGCGCGGATCCAGCTCTTGGGGTTCACCGCCTGGAACAGCGCGGCCTCCGCGAACCCGACCCGTTCCGGTGGCCGACCATTGGCGGCGGGCGCCACGGCCAGCTTCCAGGCCAGCACCAGCATGTAGAGGGTGCCTGCCAGCTTCAACATTTCGTGCAGCACCGGCCAGGCCGTGAAGACGGCACCCAGGCCCGTACAGGTCGCGAAGGTCAGCACGGCCACACCGGTGTTGGTGCCCAGGATGGCCGGCAGCGTGCGCCGGTAGCCGTAGTGGGCGCCGTTGGCCACCAGCATCATGTTGTTGGGGCCAGGGGTGCTGGACATCAGCAGGCAGTAGGTGGCGAAGGGCAGCATCTCGTTCATGGGGCCATTGCAGCGCCCGGCGGCCGGGACGTGAAGCTACAGCGCGCGGTGCCGTGCGGCGTGCTGTATCAATGCGGCGACCGACACAATGGCCATATGAGCTTCACCCTTCGCGCCGCCTGGGCCCTGGCCGCTGCCGTCGCCGCACCCGTCTGGGCCGAGCCGCCCGCCTATCGCACCCAGGGCCAATGCGACGGCCTGCCCGCCATCACCTCGTTGAAGGTCGCGCCCGAGTTCTGCCTCGCATTGGCCGCCTCCAACCTGGGTCGGCCACGCGGTGTGCTGGCGCTCAGTGCCAACCGCCTGCTCGTCACCGACATGGGCAACTGGAACTCCGGCCATGGCCGGCTGCTGGAGCTGACCCGCGAGCCGGGCCAGCCCTTCAAGGTCACGGTGCTGCTGAAGGGCCTGGACCRCCCGCACGGTCTGCGCAAGGATCCGCAGGGCCATGTGCTGCTGGCCGAGGCGCACCGGATCAGCCGCGTCGAACTGCCCGCGGGCCGGCTGCAGCCCCTCGTCACCGAGCTGCCCACCCAGGGTCGCCACCCGCTCAAGTCTTTCGCCGTCGACGCCGCCGGCGCCCTCTTCGTCAACTACGGCGCGCCGAGCGACCATTGCGAGGCCATGGACGGTGTCGCGGCCGGCACGGCCCAGGGTTGCGGCCAGACGGGCGGCAAGGCGCCGCTGGCGGCGGTCTGGAAGTTCACGCCGAAAGATGGCGGCGCATGGGAGGGCCAGCCCTTCGCGTGGGGCCTGCGCAATTCCGTCGGGCTGGCTTTCCACCCCGACAGCGGCGAGCTCTGGCAGGCCGAGAACAGCCGCGACAGCCTGCCCGGCGACAAATACGACAAGGCCAGCCCGCCCGATGAACTCAACCGCGTCGAACCCGGCCGTCACTACGGCTGGCCGCATTGCACCGGCGCCGACATCCTGGACAGCAGCTACGGCGCGCGCCGCTGCCAGGACTTCACCCCACCGGTGAAGCTGCTGCCGGCGCATGCCGCGCCGCTGGGCATGCTGTTCTACGGCAAGGCCGGGCCGGCGAAATGGCAGGGCAGCCTCGTCATGACCTGGCATGGCTACCAGCCGACGGGCCACCGGCTGATGGCCTGGCGCTTCGATGGCAAACACCAGCCCATGGGCGAGCCGCTGCCGCTGATCGTGGGATGGAGCGCCCAGGCCGGCAAGCACCCGATGGGCGCGCCGGTCGATGTCGACCAGGACGAGCAAGGCCGCCTGTGGATCACCGAGGACCGCAATGGCGACCTGCTGCTGCTCGCGCCGCGCTAGTCCATGGACTCGCTGATCTCCGCCGCTGCCCGCGCGCTGGCCGCGGGTGACGCGCTGGCGGCACTGAAGCGCGTCGCGCTGCGCGAGGACCCGCCTGCGCTGGCCTTGCGCGGCATCGCGATGGCCCAGCTCGGCGAGCTGGCCCGGGCGCGCGAGCTGCTCAGGCGCGCGGCCCAGGGCTTTGGCGCGCAGGAGGCCACGGCACGGGCGCGCTGCGTCGTCGCCGAGGCGGAGGTGGCGCTGGCCATGCGCGACTTCAGCGCCGCACCGCGCGCGCTGGAGGCCGCCATGGCCGCGCTCGAAACGCGCGGCGACCGCGTCAACGCGCTGCAGGCCCGACTGATCGCGGCGCGGCGGCAATTGCTGCTGGGCCGACTCGATGCCGCGGCAGCCCTGCTTGCGCCGCTTGACGACCAGGCATTGCCACCCCTGCCCGCTGCCGTGGCCGCCCTGGCCGGCGCGGAACTGGCGCTGCGCTCGCTGCGCATGGCCGAGGTGCACGCCGCCCTCGCACGCGCTCGCGACGCTGCCGCACGGGCCGGCGTGCCGGCGCTGATGGCCGAGGCCGCCGACGCAGCTGCCGTGCTCGACCACACCGCCGCACGCCGGCTCGTGGCCGGCGCCTGGCAGCCGCTGCGCCTGCACGAGGTGGCCGCGCTGATGGACTCGGGCGCCGTCGTCGTCGACGCATGCCGCCACGCGCTGAGTGCCGGGAAGTTGCGCGTGCCACTCGCCCGCCGCCCCGTCCTGTTCACGCTGTTGCGGGCCCTCGCCGAGGCCTGGCCGGGCGAGGCCGAGCGCGACACGCTGATTGCCCGCGCCTTTCGCATCCGCGAAGTCGACGAAACCCATAGAGCGCGGCTGCGCGTCGAGATTGGAAGGCTGCGTGCCCTGGTCAAGCCCGTCGCCGGCATCGAGGCGACCGCACGCGGTTTTTCGCTGCGCGCTCCGGAGGTGGCCGTGCTCTCGCCACCGATGGAAGGCGAGGCCAGCGAGCTGCTGGCCCTGCTGTCCGACGGCGCCGCCTGGTCCACCTCGGCCCTGGCCCTGGCCCTGGACGCCAGCCAGCGCACCGTGCAACGCGAGCTGGCCGAACTGGAGGCCGCAGGCCGCGTGCGCGCCATCGGCCAGACGCGCTCGCGGCGCTGGCTGGCGCCGCCGCTGACCGGATTCACGACGATCTTGTTACTCCCCGCCGCGCTGCAGCTTGGCTAAGGTTCGCCCATCGCAAGGAGCAAACCATGAACACCGTGATCCACCCCGCCGAGATCGTCCGCGAATACGGCCCCTTCGAAGGCGGCAAGAGCGTCGCCGGCGTCACCCACGATGGTCGGCGCGTCTGGGCCGCCACCGGCGCCGCCCTGGTCGCCTTCGACCCCGCCAGCGGCGAGGCCCAGCAGCGCATCGAGCGCCCCTGCGACGCCGGCACGGCCTTTGACGGCCGCTACCTCTACCAGCTCGCCGAGGCCCGCATCGACAAGATCGACCCCGCGACCGGCAGCGTCGTCGCGTCCATCCCGGCGCCGGGCCAGGGCGGCGACTCCGGCATGGCCTGG
Source organism: Roseateles sp. P5_E11 (assembly GCF_054049355.1). NCBI lineage: Bacteria > Pseudomonadati > Pseudomonadota > Betaproteobacteria > Burkholderiales > Sphaerotilaceae > Roseateles > Roseateles sp. P5_E11. The sequence continues at coordinate 10,191 of NZ_JBFUMO010000011.1, forward strand.
GCCGAGGGCAGCCTGTGGGTGGGCCAGCACCGCGGCCGCAAGATCCACCAGATCGACCCCGCCACCGGCGCCATCGAGCGCACCATCGAGTCCAACCGCTTCGTGACCGGCGTGACCTGGGTCGATGGCGAACTCTGGCACGGCACCTGGGAGGACGACGCCAGCGAGATCCGCCGCATCGACCCCGCCGATGGCAGCGTGCTTGAAAGCCTGCAGATGCCCGCCGGCACCAATGTCAGCGGCCTCGAATCCGACGGCGCCGACTTGTTCTACGCCGGTGGTGGCGGCACCGGCAAGGTCCGCGCTGTGCGCCGACCCAAGCGCGCTTAACCACTGAATTCCCCTGAGCAGAACTCACCCGAACCCCGGGTGGAGCCGCTGCATTGCCTTCACCCACCCAAGGAGCCTTTGATGAACGCCCCCATTTCTCATCCTGTCGTCACCCGCGATCTCTGGATCGCCGAACGCAAGAACCTGCTCGCCCGCGAGAAGGAACTGACCCGCCTGCGCGACCAGGTCGCCGAAGAGCGCCGCACCCTGCCCTGGGTGCGCCTGGACGATGCCGCCTACGTCTTCGACACGCCGGCCGGCCCGCGCAAGCTGAGCGAGCTGTTTCAGGGCAGGCGCCAGCTGTTGGTACAGCACTTCATGTTCGGCCCCGGCTGGGAGCAGGGCTGCAAGAGCTGCTCCTTCATGGCCGACCACCTCGACAGCATGGCACCCCACCTGGCCCAGCGCGACATTGCGCTGCTGGCGGTGTCGCGCGCGCCGCTGGCCGACCTCGAGGCCTTCAAGCGCCGCATGGGCTGGCAATTCGCCTGGGCCTCGTCCAACGGCAACGACTTCAACCGCGACTTCCACGTCAGCTTCACGCCGGCGGACCGGGTCGACGGCGAGGTCTATTACAACTTCCACATGACACCCTTCCCGAATGAAGAGGCGCCCGGCATCAGCATCTTCTGCAAGGACGACGACGGCCAGGTCTTCCACACCTACTCGACCTTCGGCCGTGGCGTCGAAGTGATGATGGGCACGTACAACCTGATCGACCTGACACCCAGGGGCCGCGATGAGGCGGGCCTGAGCTACACGATGGAGTGGGTGCGCCACCATGACCGCTACGAGTCGGCAGCACCCGCGGCGGCAGCCTGCTGCGGCGGCGCCAAGGCCTGACAGCCATGAGCGCCACCAGCCTCTGGCCCTGGCTGGCCCTGGCCGGCGCCGGCGCCCTGCACGGCCTGAACCCGGCCACCGGCTGGGGCCTGGCCGCCTGCTCAAGGGACGCGCGCCGCGCCCTGCTGCCGATCGCGCTCGGCCATGCCGGCGCCGTCGGTGGTGTGGCGGTGCTGGTGGCTTTGGGCGGGACCATGGGCAGCGGGCAGCTGCTGTGCGGCCTGCTCTTGCTGCTGGCGCTGGCGCTGCGGCGCGCCAAGACCGGGCTGGCGTTGTGGTCCTGCCTGGTGGCCAGTGCCCATGGCAGCGGCATGATGCTGGTGCCAGCATTGGTGCCGCTATGCCTGAGTGCCTCACCGGCCCGCGAGATCACTGCCTCGGGCTCGCTGTTGCTGGCCTTGGCGGCCGTGGCCGTCCACATGGCGGCCATGCTGGCCGTGACGGCGGCCCTGGCCCTCGTGGGGAAACGGTGGATTTCTATACTGGCCGCCCTTGCCAACCGCCTGCGCGGCGCCCGCCATGACCCAAGCCCTCACTCCTCCGTCAACGCCCGCGCCCGGTGATGAACTGCAGGCTGTCGTCGAGGCCTTGCGTGACGAACGCAGGCGCTGGCGCGAGGCGCACCGCCGCGGCGGCGACGGCCGCGAGCTGCCGTCGCGCGAGCTGCTGGCAGGCATGGTGCAGTGCCTGTCGGGCGCGCTGTTCCCGATGCGCCTGGGGCCGCCAACGCTGCAGCCCGAGAACGAGGATTTCTACGTCGGCCACACCATCGGCACCGCCATGGCAACACTGCGCCAGCAGGCCGCGCTGGAGCTGCGCCACGAGGCCCGCCAGCGTGGCGATGACGCACCCAGCCAGGATGCCGCCGAGCTGGCCACTCGCTTCCTGCGCACCCTGCCCGGCGTGCGCGTGCTGTTGGACAGCGACGTGCTCGCCGCCTACCAGGGCGATCCGGCGGCGCGCAGCGTCGACGAGGTGCTGCTGTGCTACCCCGGCGTGCGCGCCCTGATCAGCCACCGCCTCGCGCATGAGCTCTACAAGCTCGGCCTGCCGCTGATCGCCCGCGTCGTCGCCGAGCTGGCCCATGCCGACACTGGCATCGACATCCACCCCGGTGCCACGATCGGCAGCGGCTGCTTCATCGACCATGGCACCGGCGTGGTCATCGGCGAGACGGCCGTCATCGGCGAGCGCGTGCGCATTTATCAGAACGTCACGCTGGGCGCCAAGAGCTTCCCCACCGACGGCGACGGCAATCTCGTCAAGGGCCAGCCGCGCCACCCCATCGTCGAGGACGAGGCCGTCATCTATGCCGGCGCCACCGTGCTGGGCCGCGTCACCATCGGCCGCGGCGCCGTCATTGGCGGCAATGTCTGGCTGACGCGCAGCGTGCCGCCGGGCAGCCTTGTCACGCAGGCGGACTCCCTGGCCGGCACAACCTGAAACAGCGAGCGCCCGCCGTGGCGCTAAGGTGGTGACATGCAAGCCGATGAACAAGAGATCCGTGATCTCGTGACGACTTGGATGGCCGCCACGCGCGAGGGCGATGTCCAGGCCGTGCTCGCACTGATGACGGATGACGCCGTCTTCCTGACGCCCGGCCGGGCTCCGATGACCAAGAGCGATTTCGCCAAGGCCGCCGAGAGCCAGGCACGCGGCAAGGCGCCGAAGTTCGACGGGCACAGCGAAATGCTGGAGCTCCAGGTGTTGGGCGACTGGGCCTTCATGCGCACCCGCCTGAGCGTGACCGCCACGCCGCCGGATGGCTCGCCGCCGACACGCCGCGAAGGGCACACGCTGACGCTGCTGCGCAAGGACGGCGGCCGCTGGAAGCTGGCGCGTGACGCCAACCTGCTGGCGCCGGTAGCCTAGCGCTCACTCTGATCAAGCCCCAGCCAGCGCGCCAGTGGCGCCAGCGTCGGGCCCTGGATGAGCAGGGACAACAGCACGACGACGAAGGCCACGTCGAAGAAGCGCCAGCCGTTCGGCAGGCCGGCCAGCACCGGGTAGGTGGCCAGCACGATAGGCACCGCGCCGCGCAGGCCCGACCACGCCACGAAGCACTGCGCCCGCCAGCCAAAGCCCAGCGGCGCCAGGCACAGGAACACCGCGGCGGGCCGCGCGACCAGCATCAGGCCGGCCGCCAGCAGCAGGGCCGGGCCGATCAGGCGCAGGACCTCATGCGGCGTGACCAGCAGGCCCAGCAGCAGGAACAGCACCGCCTGGGCCAGCCACGTGTAGCCGTTCAGCCCGGGCAGGCTCATCGCCGCCACGCGTTCGGCACGGTGGCGCACCAGCAGGCCGGCCACATACACAGCCAGGAAGCCCGAGCCGCCGCAACGGTTGGTGACGGCAAACAACAGGAAGCCCAGGGCCGCCATCAGCAGCGCCGTCAACCCGTCGTGGTCATCTGTGATGGGCAGCTTGCCCACCCACCATGCGGCCAGCAGGCCGCCCAGTACGCCGGCGAGCAGGCCCAGCCCGAGCTGCTCGCCCAGCAGGGGCAGCAGGTCGACCAGGCTGTTCACTTGCGCGTCGCCCGACTGGCCGAAGGGCATCAACCAGGCGATCAGGCCGATGGTCAGCACCATGGCCATGGGGTCGTTCAGCGCCGACTCCACCTCGATGGTGGCCGCCAGGCGCGGCTCCAGGCGCAGCTTGCTGGCGGCGAACTGCGCAAACACGGCGGAGGCATCGGTGGACGAGACCGCCGCGCCCAGCAGCAGGCCTTCGGTCCACGGCATGTCCAGCACCGCCTTCGCGATTCCCGCGACGATGGCGGCCGTGATCGCGACGCCTACCGTGGCCAGCAGGCTGGCCGGCAGCATCGCGCGGCGCACCTCGCTCCAGCGCGTGCGCAGGCCGCCATCGAACAGGATGAGGGCGAGCGCGAGATTGCCGACGGTGACGGCCAGCCGGTGGTCGTCGAAGGGCAGGCCCAGCGGCCCATCCACGCCGGTCAGCATGCCAACCGCCATGAAGACGAGCAGATGCGACAGGCCGAGGCGGTGGGTGTAGAGGGCGCCGGCGATGGCGACCAGAACGAGCGCAGCAATGGCCGCCGTCAGCAACTCGGGGCCGGCGGCGGCGCTGTGGATCACAAAGTTCAGCCTGCCGCGGCGGGCACGATGTCAGGCGCGTCGGGCGAGGCGCCTTTGCGCGTTGGCGCCGGGCCAGCCGGCGCCGGTGACTGCAAGCCGACAACGTTGACGGTGTTGGTGGTGAACGCCAGACGGATGCCGCGCTGCTGCAGCTCGCGCATCAGCGCCAGGTTCAGCGTCTGCTGGTGGTCCATGTAGACGTCATAGCTGGGATCGTTGACGCGGTAGACCACCTCGAAGTTCAGCGAGTTCTCGCCGAAGCCCTTGAAGTGGGCCCGTACCAGTTCGAGCTTGGGGTCGGCGTCGATCAGCCCCTTGACCAACGGCGGCACCGCGGCAGCGTCATCGGCGGACGCATCGGACGTGATGCCGAAGGTGAAGGCGACGCGACGCGTCTGCAGGCGCTTGAAGTTGGCCACCGTGCGCTTGAGCAGCTCGGCGTTGGACATGACGATCTGCTCGCCGCCCAGACTGCGGATGCGCGTCGTCTTCAGGCCCACGCGCTCCACCGTGCCGGTGACGTCGCCGACGGTGATGGAGTCGCCCACCTCGAAGGGCTTGTCCACCGCGATGGCGAGTGACGCAAACAGGTCGCTGAGGATGTTCTGCACGGCCAGCGCCAGCGCGATGCCGCCGATACCCAGGCTGGCGACGAAGGCCGTGATGTTGACGCCCAGGTTGGACAGCACGGCCAGCACCACCACCACCCACAGCGCGCCGCGCAAGCCCCAGCTGAGCAAGGTGGCCGAGGCCGAGAGCGCCGCCRTACCGCCATGGCGCGTCTGCTGGGCCGCGAGCACCTGCGCCACCGCCTGCTGGGCCCACAGGCCGAGCTGCAGGGCCACGACGGCGAACCACAGCTGCGACACGCGGTCATGCCAGCGGTCGTCCAGCGGCAGCATGTTGAGCCCGACCAGCAGGCCCACCACCCAGATCAGCGCGCCATTGGTGCGCTCCAGCACGCTGACGAGGCCGTCGTCCAGCGTGCTGCTGGTGCGCTGCGACAGTTTGCGCAGCCGCTGCACGACGAAGCGCAGGCCGACCTTGATGATGACGATGGTCAAGGCGCCGGCCAGCACGGCGGGCAACACGTCGGTCCAGCCCACATCGGGCCAAGCGGCCTGCATGCGCGCAATGAATTCATTCCAGGTCATCGCGACCTCCTGCAGTCTTCAATCCCATGACCGTAGGTGCGCTGTTCCCGCCAGTCTGTCAGCGGGTGACAGCCGGCAGTGTGGGCCTCGGCTGACAGGGACGACCGTCGTGGACGGGGTGTCGGCTGACACCGCGCAGCGGCGCCGACATCTAAGGTCTAAGCCTCACGGTTTCCGCCTTGAAACCCTTTGAAAGAGGATCCGCCATGGACACCACCACCCACCATGACATGCAGGCCCTGTTCTGCCAGCTCGGCCTGCCGGATTCGCCGGCCGAAATAAAGCAGTTCATCCGCCTGCACCGGCCGCTGCCGCAAACGCTGAATCTGTCGGAGGCCCCGTTCTGGAACGCCAGCCAGGTCGCCTTCATCCGCGAGCAATGGCATCAGGACGATGGTGACTGGTGCGGGCAGATCGACCAGCTGAACGCTCTGCTGCGCGAGCATCCCGACCCCTCGGAGCTGGCCCAGGCTCCAAACGACAGCGCCGGCGGATGAAACAGCCCTCGTGGTCGGCGCTGCTCAACCGCAACGCCGCGCTGTTCAAGCGGGCGACCCAGCCGCTGCGCGAGCGCCATCGTCCGCCGTCCAGCGCGGGCAGCTGGTTGATGGGCCTGGTGATGGCCGCGGACGGGCCGCGCCGCTACTACCTGTTCCGGCCCGCGAGCGTGCGCTTCGGCGAACGGCTGCCGTTGCTCGTCATGCTGCATGGCTGCCACCAGGACGCCAAGAGCTTTGCCGCCAGCACGCGCATGAATGCCGTCGCCACGCGCGAGCGCTTCCTGGTGCTCTATCCCGAGCAGCCACGGCTGTGCAACACCCAGGGCTGCTGGAACTGGTTCGACACACAGTCGGGCCGCGCCTTCGCCGAGGCCGGCTGGATCATGAAGGCCGTCGACCAGGTCTGCATGCTGTACACGGCCGACCGCGAGCGCATTGCCGTGGCCGGCCTGTCGGCCGGCGCCAGCATGGCGGCCCTGCTGGCCACGCGCTACCCGCAGCGCTTCAAGGCCCTGGTCATGCACTCGGGCGTGCCGCCCGGCACGGCGAGTTCGCCGGTCTCGGCCGTCGGTGCGATGCAGGGACGGCGCCAGCCGCTGCCGCCCGGCTCGGCCCACGACTGGCCGCCGCTGATGGTCATCCACGGTGACGCGGACCGCGTCGTATCAGCCCGCAACGCCGGTTCTGCGGCGCTGATGTGGTCCGAGGCGGCCGGCGCGCACCAGGAGCCGGCGCAAGAACAGCGCCGCGGCAAGCGCTACCCGATGCGGGTGACGCAGTTCAAGCGCTCGCGCGAGGTGGTGGCGACGCTGGTGGAGGTCGACCGACTGGGCCACGCCTGGAGCGGCGGCGCGGCGCGCCAGCGCTTCAGCGACGCCAACGGGCCGGACGCATCACGCATGGTCTGGCGCTTTGTGGCGCGGCAGTTCGAGGCGCAGCAGACAAAGATCCAATCCCTTCGCTGAGCGCCGGCATTGCCGGACCGCTTGCACTTCAATCCATGATTCGATAATAATGGAAGTATGGATGAACAAGCCGTCGAGCAATTTGTAATCAAGGCCCTCGCCGCCCTGGCCCAGCCGCTGCGCCTGCGGGTGTTCCGCGCCCTGGTCGTCGTCGGTGATGCGGGGCTGACACCCGGCGCCATCCAGGAGGGGCTGGGCGTAGCACCAGCCACGCTGTCCTTCCATCTGAAGGAACTCGTCAACGCGGGCCTGGTGACCCAGGAGCGCGCCAGCCGCAACCTGATCTATCGCGCCCAATACGACAGCATGAACTCGCTGCTGGGCTATCTGACCGAAAACTGCTGCCAGGGCGCCACCTGCGTCGTGCCGAGCGGCACGGCATCCTGCTGCTGAGATCGCCATGACCACCCACGTCCTCATCCTCTGCACCCACAACTCCGCCCGCAGCGTGCTCAGCGAGGGCATGCTGAACCACTGGGCAAAGAAGCTCGGCCGCGACGTGCAGGCGCACAGCGCCGGCAGCGCCCCGAGTGGCCGCATCAACCCCTTTGCGCTGGAGGCGCTGAGCAACGCCGGCGTCGATATTTCGGGCTACCGCAGCAAGAGCTGGGATGAATTCAGCCAGGACGGCGCACCACCGCTGTCCATCGTCATCACCGTCTGCGACAGCGCGGCCGCCGAGCAGTGCCCGGTCTTCTTCGGTGGCAGCGGCAGCCAGCCGGTCAAGGTGCACTGGGGCTACCCGGACCCTTCCAATGCCGAGGGCGGCGATGAGGGCAAGCGCCGCGCCTTCGAGCTGACGCGCCAGGCCATCGGCTTTCGGCTCCTGCAACTGCTGGCCCTGCCACTGGCCACGATGAGCAAGGCCGAGCTGCAGCAAGCCCTCGTCGGGATCTCGAAGGCATGAACCTGCCTCGCCGACTCCTCGCCGAAGCCCTGGGCACGGCCCTGCTGCTGGCCGTCGTCATCGGCTCCGGCGTCATGGCCGAGCGCCTGTCCGGCGGCAACGTGGCCCTCGCGCTGCTGGCCAACACGCTGGCCACGGTCGGCGGCCTGTACGTGCTGATCGAGGTTTTCGGCCCAGTCAGCGGCGCTCACTTCAACCCCGCCGTCAGCGCCGTGATGGCTTGGCGGGGCGAGCTGCCCGTCGCCGCCCTGCTGCCCTATGTCGCCGCACAACTGACCGGCGCAATGCTGGGCGCGTGGCTGGCACACGCAATGTTCGACATGAGCGTGCTGCAGTTCTCGACCAAGCTGCGCGCCGGCACGGGGCAGTGGGTCGCGGAGGGCGTCGCGACCTTCGGCCTCGTGCTCGTCATCCTGCGCGCGCCGGGCTCGCGCGTTGCGGCCATGGTGGCAGCTTATATCGGTGCGGCCTACTGGTTCACCGCGTCGACCTCCTTCGCCAACCCGGCGGCCGTGTTCGGCCGCATGTTCAGCGACAGCTTCGCCGGCATCGCGCCCGCCAGTGCACCGGGCTTTGTCGTTGCTGAACTGGTGGGCGCCGTGATGGCCGTGGCGGTGAACCGCGTGCTGTCAAGCACGGCCGCCGAGGTCACGGCCCGACGCGCGGCCTGACCGTGACTTGAACGCGCGGGGCTGCGAGCCCCGCCTTTTTGACCCAGGTAGTTGCTATTGACAACGAACAAAGCGGACCTCAACATGCGCCCGGATAGTTGCTATACACACCCAAATGACCGAGTCCGCCCCCGGCAGCCTGTTGCGCGAAGTGGCGCGCCTGTACACCCGCGCCCAGCGCGTCGTGGCCGACTGCTGCCGCACCACCAGCACGCAATGCCATCTGCTGACCGAGCTGGGCCGCTCCGGGCCGCTGCCGCTGTCGGAACTGGGCACGCGGGTCAGCCTGGAGAAGAGCTGGGTGTCGCGTGCCGTGGAAGCCATGGCAGCCCGTGGGCTGGTGAGCAAGGAGCCGAACCCGCTCGACGCAAGGAGCTGGCTCGTCACGCTCACCGCCGACGGCGAACGCACCGTCCGTGAGCTGAACCAGACCCTCGACGACCATGCCCAGCAGCTGCTGGCATCCCTGAGCGAGCGCGAACGCGCCGCCGTCGAGACCTCTTTGCTGACGCTCCTGAAGGCCTTGCGCGAAGACCCGGCCGCGACCTGCTGCCTGCCGCCCCAAGTGCTGAAGGAGCCCATCCAGGATTCCAAACCATGCTGTTGAACGACACCCCCTCCCTGCGCCAGGCCGGCGCCGCCGACTGGCCCGCCATCGAAGCCCTGCTGCTGGCGAACAAGTTGCCCACCGAGGGCGCGCAGGCGCACCTGCCCACCTATCTGCTTGCCATCAGCAACGGCGAGCTCGTCGGCTGTGCCGGCGCCGAGGTCTACGGCCACGTCGCCGGAACCATCGCGCTGCTGCGCTCGGTGGCCATTGCCCCGGGCCTGCACAAGCAGGGCATCGGGCGCCTGCTCGTCGAGCGGCTGCTGCAGGAAGCCCGCTCGCGCGACATCGCGGCCCTCTATCTGCTGACCGTCACGGCGCCGGAGTACTTCGCGCAATACGGCTTCAAGCGCATGAAGATCGAGGACGCACCGGCCGCATTGAAGGCCTCGGCCGAATTCCAGGGTGCCTGCCCGGCCTGCGCGGCGCTGATGACGCTGGTGCTGCGTGAAGCGCCGGTCGCCGATGGCCCGCTGCCGGTCGCGGTGCTTGGCGCCGGGCCGGTCGGGCTGGCGGCGGTCGCCCAGCTGATCGAGCGCGGCCTGCCGTTTGTCGCGCTGGAGGCCGGCGCGACGGTGGGCGCCAATCTCGTCGACTACGGCCATGTGCAGCTGTTCTCGCCGTGGCAGTTCGACGTCGACCCCGCGATGGCCCGCCTGCTGTTGCCCACTGGCTGGACAGCGCCGCCGGCGGCCGAGCTGCCCAAGGCCGGCGAGGTGGTCGAGCGCGTGCTCAAGCCCTTCGCAGCGCTGCCCCAGGTGGCTGCCGCGCTGAAGCTCGGCGCACGCGTCGTGGCCATCAGCCGCGAGGGTTTCGACAAGGTCAAGAGCGCCGGGCGCGACCAGGCTGCCTTCCTGATCCGCTACGAGCAAGGCGGCGAAGTGCACGAGCTGCGCGCCCGCGCCGTCATCGACGCAACCGGCACCTGGAACCAGCCCAATCCGGTCGGCGCCAACGGCCTGCACGCCATCGGCGAGACCGAGGCAGGGGCGCAGATCTTCTACGGCATTCCGGACGTGACGGGCGCGCAGAGGGCGCGCTACGAGGGCCGGCGCACCCTGGTCGTCGGCGCCGGCCACTCGGCCGCGAATGCGCTGCTGGCGCTGGCCGAACTGGCCAGGCAGTCGCCCGGCACGCGCCTGGCCTGGGCCGTGCGCACGCCGACGCTGCAGCGCGTCTTCGGCGGTGGCGACGCGGACGCCTTGCCTGCCCGCGGCGCGCTGGGCACGTCGCTGCGCCGGCTGCACGATGGCGGTGCACTGGGGTTCTTCGCTGGCCTGCGCATCACGCGGATCGAGCGCGTGGGCGGGCAGCTGCGCCTCAGCGGTTTGGACCCGAAACAGCAGCCCGTCGTCGTTGACGGTGTCGACGAAATCATCTGTGCGACCGGCCAGCGCCCCGACCTGTCAATGGCCAGCGAGCTGCGCGTCAAGCTCGACCCGTGGCTGGAATCCACCGAAGCGCTGGGGCCGCTGATCGACCCGAACCTGCACAGCTGCGGCACGGTGCGCCCGCATGGCCACCGCGAGCTGGCCCACCCGGAGCCGGGCTTCTACACCGTGGGCGTGAAGAGCTATGGCCGCGCACCGACCTTCCTGATGGCGACGGGCTTCGAGCAGGCGCGCTCGGTCGTCGCCGCTATCGCGGGCGACCTGACGGCGGCGGACCGGGTCGAACTGGAGCTGCCGGAGACGGGTGTCTGCTCGGTCAACCTGGCGGTCGAAGGCGAGGCGTCCGGCTGCTGCGGCCCGGCAGCGGTGGTGGCCGTGGCCGCGCCCAAGTCGGGCTGCGGCCCGAGCAGCTGCGCCCCCAAGCCGGCGCCGGAGCGCGCCACGCGCTGCTGCGGCTGAGCATGGCAGCCAGCCGCCTGCGCGTCGTCGGCTCGCTGGGCACCGCCCAGACCCTGGCCTGGGCCTCGACCTACTACCTGCCCGCCATGCTGGCGCGGCCGATGGCGGCGGAGCTGGGCGTGTCGGAACCGACGGTGTTCGCGGCCTTTTCCGCGGCCCTGGTCGTCTCGGCGATCGTTGGGCCGCACTCGGGCCGCCGCATCGACCACTGGGGCGGCCGGCCGGTGCTGATGGTGACCAGCCTGCTGTTCGCCGTCGGTCTGGCGCTGCTGGCCCTGGCCGATGGGCCGGTCGGGCTTTTCGCCGCCTGGCTGGTGTTGGGCGTGGCGATGGGCAGCGGGCTCTACGAGGCAGCCTTCGCGTCGCTGGTGAGGCTGTACGGCCATGACGCGCGCAGCGCCATCACCGGCATCACGCTGATCGCGGGCTTTGCCAGCACCGTCGGCTGGCCGTTGACGGCGGCGCTGGAGCACACCTTCGGCTGGCGCGGCGCCTGCTGGGCCTGGGCGGGGCTGCATCTCCTGGTGGGCCTGCCACTGAACGCCTGGCTGCCCAAGGCCGCGGCGCTGGCGGTGTCCACCCAGGCGCCAGCGGCTGCGAACGGCGAAGCGCCGCCGATGCGGACCGCCGCGCTGCTGGCCTGGGTGTTCGCGGTGACCTGGTTCATCAGCACGGCGATGGCTGCACATCTGCCACGGCTGCTGGGTGCCGCGGGCGCCGCGCCAGCGGCGGTCATCCTGGTGAGCGCTCTTGTCGGGCCGGCCCAGGTCGCGGGGCGGCTGCTGGAGTTCGGGTTCCTGCGGCGCTTGCACCCCTTGCAATCGGCGCGCGCCGCGGCGCTGATGCATCCGCTGGGCGCGGCCCTGCTGGCCGTCATCGGCGCGCCTGCCGCGATGGTGTTTGCGCTGTTGCATGGCGCGGGCAACGGCGTGCTGACCATCGCCAAGGGCACGCTGCCGCTGGCCTTGTTCGGGCCGCTGGGCTACGGGCAGCGCCAGGGCTTGCTCGTGCTGCCGGCGCGTCTGGCGCAGGCGCTGGCGCCATGGCTGTTCGGCCTGCTGCTGGCGGACTTCGGAACCGGCGTGCTGTGGTTGTCGACCGGCCTGGCCTTGAGCGCGCTGGCGGCCCTGCTTTTCATCCAGGTGCCCGCGCGCACCATCCCACCCCCTATGGAGGACCCGCCTTGAAGATCCGCACCGCCACTCCCGAGGACGGCACCGCCGTCGCGGCCATCTACGCGCCCATCGTGGCCCACACCAGCATCTCCTTCGAGACGGACCCGCCGGACGCGCTGGAGATGCGCAGCCGCATCGAGAAGACGCTGGCCAGCCTGCCCTGGCTGGTGGCCGAGGATGCGGACGGCACCGTCTGCGGCTATGCCTACGCCAGCAAGCACCGCGAGCGGGCGGCCTACCAGTGGTCGGTGGACACGACGGTCTACGTGCGCGAGGACACACGCGGCCAGGGCGTCGGCCGGGCGCTTTACGAGAAGCTGCTGCCGCTGCTGGCCGAGCTCGGCTACTTCCAGGCTTTTGCCGGCATCGCCTTGCCCAATGCGGGCAGCGTGGGCCTGCACGAGGCGGCGGGCTTCGAAGCCCTGGGCGTGTATCGCAACGTCGGCTTCAAGAACGGCGAGTGGCGTGACGTGGGCTGGTGGCAGAAGTCGCTCAGGCCTCTGGAAACGCCCTCGGCACCGCAGGCCTTCAGCGCCCCGCGTTGATCTGCTGGATCAGCGCTCGGTGGCTGGGCAGATCGGCAATGGCGCGGTCGGCAAAACGCTGGATCTTGGCGAACAGCTTGTCGGCGTCCACCATCTGCGGGAAATCGCTGCGCCCGGCGCTGAGGTCGGTGGCGAAGCCCATGCCGTAGAGGATGTACTGGTAGTTGAAGAAGGCGAAGGTTTCGGTGTCGAGCACGAAGTCGAAACGGCCCGGCGGGCGCAGCTGCCACTCCTCCAGCAAGCCGGCCAGTCGATCCGGGATGGTGGCCGGCGCGGCGTTGTCGCGCCAGAAGGGCTCCTGCCGCTGGCTCAGGCAGTAGTGCAGCTTCAGGAAGTTGATGATGTTCTCGAAGCGCGCCGTCATCAGCTCGTTGAAGCGCCGCGCCGGTGCATGGATGGGGCCGCTGTGCGGCAGCATCTCGGCGATCATGCCGACGGCTGCTTCGATGAGGACGAGGCCCGTGGCCTCCAGCGGCTCCAGGAAACCGGCCGACAGGCCGACGGCGACGCAGTTCTTCACCCACTGCTGCTCGCGGTAGCCGGGCGTGAAGGGGATGCTGCGCACGCCCAAGTCTTCGTGCCCGGCACCGCAGTAGGCCCGCAGGATGTCGGCGGCACGGTCGTCGCTGAGGTGGTCGCTGGAATAGACGCAGCCGATGCCGCGCGCGCCGTTCAAGCCGATCTCCCACAGCCAGCCCGCCTCGTGGGCGGTAGCGATGGTGGAGCTCTCCATGACCGCGTTGGCATCCAGCGGCACCTTGCAGGCCAGGGCGCGGTCGACGAAGAGCTGGTGGCGCACGGACTTGAAGTTCGAACCCATCGCCCGGCCGATGAGCTCGGCGCGAAAGCCCGTGCAGTCGATATAAAGCTCGGCCTCGAAACGGCCCAGCTGGGCGGTGTCGAGATGGGCGATGGCGCCCGTCGCATCGAGAACGACGTCAGTCACCGTGCCTTCGACGTGGCGCACGCCGAGCTCACGGGCGCGCGCGGCCAGCAGCTTGGCGAGCTTGAGCGCGTCGAAGTGGTAGGCGTAGTTCAGCGGCGCCGCATAGGGCGCCTCGCCGGCCCGCTTGGGCGCGCGGTGGGCTTCGGCAACGCGCACCTGCAGCGTCATGGCCTCGGCGAAGGGCATGCGCCCGGCCTCGTCCTGCAGCAGCCAGTAGGGCACGAGGTTGAGATCCTCCGTGTAGAAGGGCGCCTCGAAGGGATGGAAGAACTGCTGATGCTGACCCGCGGTGGGCGTGCGCGCCCAGTCGACGAAGCGGATGCCCTGCTTGAGCGTGGCCGAGGTCTCGCGGATGAAGCGGGCCTCGTCAATGCCGAGAAATTGCAGCGTACTGCGGATGGTGGGGAAGGTGCCTTCACCGACGCCGACGCTGCTGATGTCGGGCGACTCCAGCACGGTCACCTCCAGGTGGCTGCGCTCGGACAGCTTGAGGGCCTTGGCCAGGTAGGCGGCGGTCAGCCAGCCGGCCGTGCCGCCGCCGACGATGAGAATGCGTCGCTTGTTCATGCTCTCGTATAGAGGTTCTTCAGCCACTGCTGGCCGGTCTGGGCGCCATGGCTCCAGTCCTCGTCCTCGTCACTGGGCTGGGCGACGTAGCCGGAGGGGTTGAGCAGCTTCACGCGCCCGACGCGGAATGCCGAGACGCGGTGGGTGACGAAGGTGAGGCCATGTTCCAGCGCCGTCGCGGCGAGCAGCCCGTCGCGGGTGTTGGCGTAGGGCAGCTGGGCCCGGCGGCGCACGACGGCCGCGTCCACCGGCAGCACGCGGCCTTCGAAGGCGGGGGTGACGCGACTGTCGATCCAGTCGCGCACGACGAGGCCGGCGGCGCGGTCCTTGCGGCCCAGGCGGGCGGCGGCGTTCTCGATCTCCAGCAGGTTCAGCGCCGAGATGAAGAGTTTTTGCCGCGGCAGGCCGGCGGCCCAGGCGGCAAGACCCGCGTCGGACTGGCCGGCCTTGGCCTTGCGCAGTTCGAGAACGATGCTGGTGTCGAGCAGGAACATGGCGCCCTCAGGGGAGGTTTTCGCGGTGATCCCAGGCGCCATCGGCCGCGGCGTCGGCCGCATCGATCGTCACGACCTCGGGCATGGCCAGCAGCTCCAGGATGCTCTCGCCCTCGCCGGTCAGGCGGCGGTACTCGGCAATGCTCATCAGCACATGAGTGGGCTGGCCGCGGTCGGTGATGACGACCGGCTCGACCTGCGCCGCCCGCTTGGCGAGGCTGACGTCACGGTTGAAATCGCGGCTGGTGAGCAGTTTCATGGCCTCGTCAATGTACCTACCTACCTGCAATCGCGCAATTGGGATGTAGGTACATAGGCCCGGATCTGCTCGACCCAATGGACATTGAAAACCCGGCTGGCAAAGTGTTCCACGTGGTGAGAGCGCTTTCACCAAAAGAGGCAGACAACGTTGTACAAAACCGCGCGGCGGTGCGTGGCAACGGCAAAAAATCTACAGGAACAGCCATGGAATTCGACCTTCTTGCCATCATGGGCGACGTGTTCGCCAAACATGGTCCCGCTGCGGCCGCGGCCGCCAAGACCTACGCGCCGGGCGACTTCAGCATCCACTTCTTCCTGCAGCTGGGCATCATCATGCTGGCCTGCCGGGTCGTCGGCTGGGCCGGCCGCAAGTTCCTGGGTCAGCCCCAGGTGGTCGGCGAAATGATCGCGGGCGTCATCCTTGGGCCGTCGCTGCTGGGCCTGTTCTTCCCCGACGTGCAGTCCGCCATCTTTCCGAAGGAAATGCGCACCGTGCTGTACACCGGCGCCCAGCTCGGGGTGGGCCTGTACATGTTCCTGGTCGGCACGACGTTGCGGCTGGACCACTTCGCCAGCAAGGCCAAGAGCGCCATCGGCGTGTCGGTGTCCGGCATCGCGGCCCCGTTCTTCATCGCCTTCCTGATCACGCCCTTCCTGCTCACCGTGCCGGGCCTATTCGCCGAAGGCATCTCGACGACCAACGCGACCCTCTTCATGGGCGCCTGCATCGCACTGACGGCTTTCCCGATGCTGGCCCGCATCATCAACGAGCAAGGCCTGGCCCACACGTCGCTTGGCACGCTCGCGCTCACGGCAGGCGCCTTTGACGATGCCGTCTCCTGGTGTGTGCTGGCCCTGGTGCTGGCGGCCTTCGGTGCCGGCCCTGGCGTGGCCGTGCTGGCCATCGGCGGGGGCGTCCTCTGGGCGGCCTTCATCATGCTGTTCGGCCGCAAGCTGCTGGCGCCTCTCGGCCGCATGGTCGAGCGTGACGGCCACATGAGCCACACGGTGCTGGGCATCACGCTGATCTGTTTCTGCCTGTCCGCCTTCGTCATGGACGCCGTCGGCATCCACGCCATCTTCGGCGGCTTCATCATGGGCGCCGTCATGCCGCGCGGCCTGTTTGCCGCCGAGCTGAAGAAGAAGGTCGAGCCGCTCACGGTGATCCTGTTGCTGCCGATGTTCTTCACCTACTCCGGCCTGAACACGCGCCTGGACATGATCAATTCCGTCGACCTTTTCCTGATCGCGCTGGGCGTGCTGGTGGCCTCGGTGCTGGCCAAGTTCGGCGCCTGCTACCTGGCGGCCCGCATGGCCGGTGAAGACAACCGCACCGCTTTGGGCATCGGCGCGCTGATGAACTCGCGCGGCCTGATGGAGCTCATCATCATCAACATCGGCCTGCAGAAGGGCATCATCGGCCCGGCCCTGTTCTCGATGCTGGTGCTGATGGCGGTGGTGACGACCATGATGGCCACGCCGCTGTTCGAGATCTTCTACGGCCGCAAGGCGCGTGCATCGGGCGAGCTGGAAGCCGTGCCCGGCACGCCGGCCAGCAACCCGGCCTGAGGCCTCGTTTCGCTCTCCTCGCCATCGCTGAGAGGTGTCGGTGGCGTTCTCAGGGGCAAGGCTGCAGGCCTGCCCCCTTTTTTATGCCCTGAGTTGGCGCGCTCCTTGCTGCGACTCCGAGACCTGCCGAGGACATCCATGAGCGAGCTTGCTCCCGACGTCGTGGCCCGCCCGCCCGCGCCGGCGCCCGTCGTGCATCCGCCCACGAGGGCGCCCACTTACACCCTGAGCCAGGGCGTCCTCGCCTGCGCCGGCGTGTTCACCATCATTGGCGTGCTGGCGATCGGCTCGTTCAACCTGGGCGTGCTGCTGCTGCTGGGCTCCTTCGGCTCGACCGCAGTGATGATGTTCACCTTCCCGGAGCTGCACTTCTCGCAGCCCCGCAGCGTCATCGGTGGGCATTTCATCTGCACAGCGGTGGGCCTGGCGGCGCTGGCGGTGTTCGGCCCGGCGTGGTGGTCGCTCGCCGTGGCCGCGGCGGTCTCGGTGGCATTGATGATGCTCACGCGGACGATGCACCCACCCGCGGGCTCCAATCCCGTGATCGTGTTCCTCGTTGCACCCAAGTGGGGCTTTTTGCTCTTTCCCACGCTGTTTGGTGCGCTGACGATGGTGGTCGTCGCGGTGCTTTATCACCGGGCCACGCGGCGGCCGTATCCGGCGTACTGGTACTAACGCACCAACGGACGCACCTGCTCGACCAGAGCGAGCAGGAACTTGCCGGGCTCCTCGTGGGGCGCCAGATGCGCCGAGTGCTCGAACCAGACGAGCTTCTTCACCGGCGCCTTCAGCTGGGTCAACCAGGGTTCGATGACCGAGGACGGCGTCGTCATGTCGTGGCGGCCGAGGAACATGAAGACCGGGAAGCGCGTCTCGCGGATGCGCGTGTGGTCGACGCGCCGCATGTCGGGCAGCAGGGCCGGCACCGACAGCTGGCCGCCCTGGTCGATGGCCAGGCGGTCCTCGAACTCGTAATAGGGCGACAGCCGCGCGGCGCGGAAGTAGAAATCGGCGTTGTCGCGATAGGCGGCCAGGCCGCCATAGGCCATCACCCATTTGCGCGCGACATTGACCTTGGCGAAGGGGATCTCGCCCTCGCCGGGATAGGGCGCGATGGCTTCCAGCTCGGTCAACGCGACCGTGTCATGGCGCTTGCGCGCCTCGGCCAGCAGCGCCTCATATTGCGCCTTTTCGTTGGCCTGCAGATTCATCAACGGCCCGACACCGACATAGGCGCTGACCCAGCTCGGCTTGGCCATGGCCGCGTCCAGGCCGATGACATTGCCCCAGGAATGGCCCAGCAGGATGACGCGCTCGACCTGGAGGCGCTGGCGCACCATGGCGATCAGCTCGATGAGGTCGTCCGTCATTTGCTGGCGCGTCAGCGAGACCTTGTTGGCCGCCTCGCCACCATGGCGCAGCGTCTTGCCGGTGCCGCGCTGGTCCCATTGCACGACGGTGAAGAAGTCCTCCCAGCCGCGCTGGTAGGGCCAGCTGCGCCCCATCTCGGCCGCGCCCGGCCCACCGTGCACATAGATGAGCACCGGGTTGGCCCGGTCGGCGCCACGGATGGTGACCCACTGCTTGAGCCCACCCAGCTCGACGGCTTCGCTGATCTCGACCGCATTGGGCGCCACGAGGCGCTGCTGGTCGGCCATCATGGGCCGCACGGTGGCGTAGGCGGGCTCGGCAGGGGGCGGTGCGACGGGCGCGTCCGCGGCATGGGCCAGGCCGGCGAAAAACAGCAGCGTGGCGGGCAGGAATTTCTCGATCATGGCGGCCGGGCGTTGAACGGGCGGCGCACCATAGCACCAGGGCCGCCCGGCCTGCACGACCGCCACGCCATGAGAGCCCTTCCCTGGTTCCTGCTACCCGCCCTGCTGCTGTCCGCCTGCGCAGCGCCAACCGGCATCACCTTGCCGCGCCAGCAGGCCTGGGTCGACGGCAAGCGCGTTGAGTACGTGACGACGGACATCTCCGACGGGACGATGGCCGCGCAGGCGGGCATCCACCACGTGCCGCGCCTGGCCGGCGCCGTGGGCATGGGATCGGCCTCCCTGACCGAGCGCGTCTACAAGTTTGCCGACGGCGCGCAGATCAGCGTCTTCGCCTCCGGGCCGGCACCGGTGGGATCTGCTCGGCCGGACCCGAACTACAGCCCCCTGTGGCGGCTGGTGCTGGTGCGCTGGAAACCGGCCAGGCCGCCGCGCGAGCTGCGCTCCGAAGAGGCGGTGCTGGACGCTCAGGCCTCGGGCGACGTCGAGCTCGACGTGACGGGCATCGTCGTCAACTGCCCCATCACGCGCGGCGTGGACGGCAGCGCCTTGCGCGGCGTGCGCTGAATGCCGACCAGCAACGCCAGCCCCGGCACGCGGCGCAGCACGAGATAGGCGCCGCCGCTGATGGCAAAGGTCAGCACGATCAGCAGCACCGCCTCCAGCCCCCAGGGCAGGGCCAGAGGTTTGAGCCACTGGCTCAGCACGACGATGACGCTCTGGTGCAGGATGTAGAGGCAGAACACCGCCTTGCTCGCCTCGCGCAGCAGCGGCGACTCCTTCGTGAAGGCGCGCTGGGCCCATCCGCCCGCGGCGACGATGGCAAACCAGGTCAGCGAGCCCCGCAGCGTGCGGGCGGCGGTCAGGACGGCATCGCTCGGCGTCGCCTCGGCGTACTGCTGGCTGAAGACCATCAGCACGGCCCAGCCCGCCAGCGAGACGCCGAGGGCCACCCAGCGCAACCGCAATGCCGCCGCCCAGAAGCCCTGCGCCAACGGCGTGCGGCTGGCCC